>JBIIQU010000135.1:0-4262 GCA_044341905.1 Vulcanococcus sp.
GCTGGCCTTCTATACCGATGTGCTGGGGATGCGCCTGCTGCGCCGCAAGGATTACCCCGGTGGTCGTTTCACCCTGGCCTTCGTGGGCTATGGCGACGAGCGTGATCACACGGTGCTGGAACTCACCAACAACTGGGACACCAGCAGTTACGAGATCGGCACGGGCTATGGCCACATTGCCCTGGGGGTGGATGACATCCAGGCCGTGTGTGAGGACATCCGGGCCAAGGGCGGCAAGGTGGTGCGTGAGCCCGGTCCGATGAAGAACGGCACCACGGTGATTGCCTTTGTGGAGGATCCCGATGGCTACAAGGTGGAGCTGATTGCGATGGGGTCCCGGTCCGATGCAGCCTGATCCCGCCATGCGCGGCAGCCTCACCAGTGAGCCCGATCGCTTCAGTGATGCGGCCTGGGATTTGCTGCTGGTCAGCCAGGACCAGGCCCGTCGCTGGCGCCACGACCAGATGGATGTGGAGCACCTGCTGCAGGTGCTGCTGGGTGATCAGCGCTTTGCCGCCTGGGTGGATCGCCTGCCGGTGGATGCCAACCGGCTGCTCGACCGGCTCGATGACTTCTGCGCCGACCAGCCCACCAGCAAGGGCCGTGAGCTCTTTATCGGTGAAGCCCTGGAGGACTTGCTCGAGGCCGCCGATCGGCGGCGGGCCAGCTGGGGCTCCCGCTTGTTGGACATTCCCCACCTGCTGTTGGCCCTGCTGGAGGAGCCCCGGATCGGCCAGGCGCTGCTGGCCGATGAAGGCCTGAGCGAAGACCTGCTGCTGCGGCAGTTGCGCGCTCCAGTGGCCCCAGCGGCACCCCGGCCGCCGGCAGCTCCGGCCGCGGGCGACGACTGGATCGATACGGGTGCTCCAGCCCCGGTTCCCGCCGTGGCTCCACCGGCACCGCCCAGGCCACTGCAGCCACCGCCACTGCAGCCACAGCCGCAGGACGACAACGGCCTGCGGCTGGAGCAGGAGCCCTCGGCACTGGAACAGTTCGGCCGCGATCTCACCGCCGCAGCGCGGGCCGGCGAGCTCGATCCGGTGATCGGCCGCGATACCGAGATTCGTCGCCTGATTCAGGTGCTCTCGCGCCGCGGCAAGAACAATCCGGTGTTGATCGGCGAGCCCGGCGTGGGCAAAACCGCCATCGCCGAGCTGCTGGCCCAGCGGATCGTGGCTGGCGAGGTGCCCGATGCCCTCAAGGGTCTGCGCCTGATCGGCCTCGATCTGGGGGCCCTGATCGCCGGTGCCAAGTTCCGCGGCCAGTTCGAGGAGCGCCTGCGCACGGTGCTCAAGGAGGTGCGGGAGGCGGAGGGGGAGCCGGCCGCCGGCGGTGGCGCCAACGGCGTGATCCTGTTCATCGATGAGCTGCACACGGTGGTGGGCTCGGAGCGCTCCGGCAGTGATGCCGGCAGCATCCTCAAGCCGGCCCTGGCCCGCGGCGACCTGCGTTGCATCGGGGCCACCACCCCTGAGGAGTTCAGCCGCAGCATCGAGAAGGATCCCGCCCTCAACCGGCGCTTCCAGCAGGTGCTGATCAAGGAGCCCAGCACCGAAGACAGCACCTTGATCCTGCGGGGGCTGAAGGAGCGCTACGAGCTGCACCACGGCGTGGCTATCACCGATGGCGCGGTGGTGGCGGCCACCCGCCTGGCCGATCGCTACATCTCCGATCGCTGCCTGCCCGATTCCGCCATCGACCTGATCGATGAGGCCGCCGCCCAGCTCAAGATGGAGGTGACTTCCAAGCCCCGGGTGGTGGAGGAAGCGGAGAGCGAGCTGCGGCGTGTGGAGCTGGCCCTGCTCTCCGCGGAGGGGGCTCCCATGGCCGAGCGGGTCCAGCTGCAGGACCAGCGGCGGCTGGCCACGGAGCACCTGCAGCAGCTGCAGCAGCGCTGGCAGGCCGAACGGGAGCAGCTGGCGGAGCTGCGGCAGCTGCTCGCCGACGATGAATCCCTGCGCCTGCAGATCGCCGAGGCGGAGCGTGATGGCGATCTGGAAGAGGCGGCGCGGCTCCAGTACGACCAGCTCCATGGCGTGCAACAGCGCCGTGGCCAATTGGAGGCGGAATTGCAGGCCAACCAGCAGGGCGGTCAGTCGCTGCTGCGGGAGCAGGTGGAGGAGGGCGACATCGCCGATGTGGTGGCCCGCTGGACCGGCATTCCGGTGCAGCGGCTGATGGCCGGTGAACGCCAGAAACTGCTGGAGCTGGAGGCACGGCTGGGCGAGCGGGTGATCGGCCAGTCCGAGGCGGTGGCCGCGGTGGCCGCGGCGATTCGCCGGGCCCGGGCCGGCATGAAGGATCCGCGCCGACCGGTGGGCTCCTTCCTGTTCTTGGGCCCCACCGGCGTGGGCAAGACCGAACTGGCCAAGGCCCTGGCGGCGGCCCTGTTTGACGAGGAGGAGGCCCTAGTGCGGCTCGACATGAGCGAGTTCATGGAGCGCAACGCCGTGGCCCGGCTGCTGGGGGCTCCCCCCGGTTATGTGGGCTACGAGGAGGGCGGCCAGCTCACCGAGGCCGTGCGGCGGCGGCCCTACGCGGTGTTGCTGTTGGACGAGGTGGAGAAGGCCCACCCGGATGTGTTCAACGTGCTGCTGCAGGTGCTCGACGACGGACGCCTCACCGATTCCCAGGGCCGCACGGTGGACTTCCGCCACACGGTGGTGGTGATGACCAGCAATCTGGCCAGTCGCGCCATCCTCGACAGTGCCCGCTCCAGCGACGGGGAGCCCCAGGCTCGGGAGGCCGCCCTGGCGGAGGCGGTGGATCAGGCCCTCGCCAGCCAGTTCCGGCCGGAATTCCTCAACCGCATCGACGAGACCATTCGCTTCACGCCCCTGCAGCCCGCTGATCTGGCGCGGATCGTGCGCTTGCAGCTGGCCGAGTTGGCGGAGTTGCTGCGGGAGCAGAACCTGGAGCTCCAGGTGGATGAGGAGGTGGTGGCAGCCCTGGCCGTTCAGGGCTACGAGCCCGAATACGGGGCCCGGCCCCTGCGGCGCCTGCTGCGCCGGCGCATTGAAAACCCCTTGGCCACGGAGCTGCTGGAGGAGCGCTTTGTGGGGGCGCGGGGCGTGCGGGTGAGCGGCGTTCCCGGGGCCGATGCGCTGGCCTTCACGCCCCTTGGAGAAGGGGGGGGCAACGTCCGGTAGGGTGGCTGTTTGCTTGTTCTTGCCGCCCCGTGGCTGCCTGAACATCATGGCGACCCCCCTGAGTGGACTCCCAGACCGACCCACGCCCAGCCGCTGATTCGGCGCCCTCCGCCGAGTCCGCCCCCGTTACGGCAACGTCTAGCGACGCTGCCAAGCCTGGCTTTGTGGCCTCCACCGTGGAGGAGCTCCGCAAGGTGGTCTGGCCCAGCCGCCAGCAGCTGTTCAGTGAGTCGGTGGCGGTGATCCTGATGGTGACGCTCTCCGCCTTTGCCATCGCCGCGATCGATCGCTTTTACAGCTGGGCCAACACCCAGGTGTTCCGCTGAGTCTCCAGCTGTCTGTTCCCCATACCTCCCTTCCCACGCCCTGTGTCCGACGTCGACCTGATCACTGACGAATCCCCCTCTGCCGATCCGGTTGACGGCGGAGAGGCCGTGCTGGATCTGGCCGCCGTTGCTGCCCCGGCTGAGGGTCGGGCGCCCGTGGCCCGCTGGTACGCCGTTCAGGTGGCCTCCAGCTGCGAGAAGAAGGTGAAGGCCACCCTGGAGCAGCGCGCTGTGACCCTCGGCGTGGACAACCGCATCCTCGAGATCGAGATCCCCCAGACCCCGGCGGTGAAGATCAAGAAGGACGGCAACCGCACCAGCACGGAGGAGAAGGTGTTCCCCGGCTACGTGCTGGTGCGCATGGTCCTGGATGAGGACACGATGATGGCCGTGCGCAGCACCCCTAACGTCATTAACTTCGTGGGTGCTGAAGAGCGCCGTGCCACCGGCAAGGCCCGCGGCCACATCAAGCCCCGGCCCCTCAGCCGCCAGGAAGTGGATCGCATCTTCAAGCGCGCCGCCGAGAAGAAGCCCGTGGTGAAGGTCGACCTCACCGAGGGCGATCAGATCCTGGTGACGGCGGGTCCGTTCAAGGACTTCCAGGGCGAGGTCATCGAGGTGTCCGGCGAGCGCAACAAGCTCAAGGCCCTGCTCTCCATTTTCGGCCGGGAGACCCCGGTGGAACTCGAGTTCTCCCAGATCAGCAAACAGAGCTGACCACCTGCGGCCGCCTCCCTGCGGAGGGCGGCCTTAGCGGGCTCCGTTCCGGAACCTGCCGCAGCGCCGA
>JBIIQU010000136.1:0-4254 GCA_044341905.1 Vulcanococcus sp.
GCCGTCGGCCTTGGCGATCCGCACGCGCAGGCCCGCCTCGTGGGCCTCCGCCAGGACCTCGGCGCTAGCTGCGGGCAGCCCCGCGCCGCCGAGCTCCAGGTTCGACACCAGCAGCCAGTCGGCCAGGTTGTCCACGCTGGGATGGGCTGAAGCTTCCAGCCACTGCAGGGCGGCGGCGAGGGGCGCGGCGGCTTCGCCATCCTCCAGGGCCAGGTGCACCTGCGCCTCGAGCGAGGCGCCCAGGGCTCCGCTGGCCCGGCAGCTCTCCAGCTGGCGGTTCACCAGGGCCCGCAGCTCCAGGATCCGCTCCATCGGCTGCTCCAGGTCTGGTCGGCGCCATGCGGCGGGGGCCGTGGGCCAGCCCCGCTCAAATACCGAGGCCTCGGCCACCGGGTAGGGCAGGTTCTGCCAGATGTCCTCAGCCATGTGGCACAGCACCGGTGCGATCAGGCCGGCCAGGCGCTCCACCACGGCGGAGAGCACCGTCTGGCAGCTGCGACGACGGAATTCATGGGCTCCGCTCACGTAGAGCCGGTCCTTGGCGATGTCGAGGTAGACGTTCGACAGGTCCACCACGCAGACGTTCTGCAGGGCCTGGAAGAAGCGGTAGAACTCGAAGCGCTCGAAGTCTCCGGTCACGCTGTCGATCAGGGCGGCGGTGCGTTGCAGCATCCACTGATCCAGCAGCGGCAGCTGGTCGTAGGGCACGGCATCGCGGTCTGGCGCGAAATCATGCAGGTTGCCCAGCAGGTAGCGGGCCGTGTTGCGCACCTTGCGGTACACGTCGGCCAGCTGCTTCACGATCCCCGGGCCCAGGGGCACGTCGGCCGAATAATCCACCGAGCTCACCCACAGGCGCAGCACATCGGCGCCGTAGGCCGGCTCCTGCTTTTCGTTCTTGCCGCCCTCCACCAGCACCGCTGGATCCACCACGTTGCCGAGGGATTTGCTCATCTTGCGGCCCTTCTCATCGAGGGTGAAGCCGTGGGTGAGCACCCGCTTGTAGGGGGCGTGGCCATTCACGGCCACCGAGGTGAGCAGGCTGCTCTGGAACCAGCCGCGGTGCTGATCGCTGCCCTCGAGATACAGATCGGCGGGGTAGTGGAGTTCGGGGGCACGGCTCTGGGCGCCCGCGATGCCCCCCAGCACGCCGGCCCAGGAGGAGCCGGAGTCGAACCACACATCCATGGTGTCGGTGCCCTTGCGCCATTGGCTGGCTTCCGCGGCGTAGGCCTCAGGCAACAGGCCGGTCTCATCGCGCTGCCACCACACGTCGGCGCCGTGCTCGGCGATCAGCCCCTGGATGTGGCTGAGGGTGTCGGCATTGAGCAGCACCTCGCCGGTGGTGCGGTGATAAAAAACCGGAATCGGCACGCCCCAGGTGCGCTGGCGGCTGATGCACCAGTCGCCCCGTTCGCTCACCATCGATTCGATCCGGTTGCGGCCGCTGGCCGGTAGCCACTCCACCTGGGCGATGGCCTCCAGGGCTTGCTGGCGGAAGCCTTCCACCGAGGCAAACCACTGCTCGGTGGCACGGAAGATGGTGGGTTTTTTGGTGCGCCAGTCGTAGGGATAGCGGTGCTCGTAGCGCTCTTGCTTGAGCAGCAGGCCGCTCTCCTCCAGCGCGCTGATGATGGTGGGGTTGGCGTCCTTGAGCACGTTGGTGCCGGCAAACGGACCGGCTTCGGCGGTGAGGTTGCCGGCCTCATCCACCGGGCAGAGCACCGGCAGTCCGTATTTCTTGCCGGTGTTGAAGTCGTCCACGCCGTGGCCCGGAGCGGTGTGCACCAGGCCCGTGCCGGCCTCGGTGGTGATGTAGTCGCCGCCGATCACCACCGGGCTGGTGCGCTCCAGCAGGGGATGGCGATACGTGATGCCTTCCAGCTCGGCACCTTTCACGGTCAGTACCGGCGTGAGCGTGAGGCCCAGAGTGGTTTCCAGGCCCTCCCGCAGCTCGCTGGCCACCACCAGGTGGCGCTCGCCGGCCTGGCAGATGCTGTAGTCGAGCCGTTCGTTCACCGACACCGCCAGGTTGGCCGGCAGGGTCCAGGGGGTGGTGGTCCAGATGGCCACGGCCAGGCCGCCCCCAGCTGTGCCCAGCTTGGCGGCCAGGGCCGCGGGCACGGATTCCACCGGGAACGCCACGTAGACGCTGGGGGAGGTGTGGCCGTCGGGATATTCGAGTTCGGCCTCCGCCAGGGCCGTGCGGGAGCTGGGGCTCCAGTGCACCGGCTTGAGACCCCGGTAGATGTGACCCGCCAGCACCATGGCGCCGAACACACCGATCTGGGCGGCTTCGTAGTCCTTCTGCAGGGTCAGGTAGGGCGTCTCCCAGTCGGCCCAGATGCCCCAGCGCTGGAAGCCCTGCTTCTGGCCGGCCACCTGCTCGAGGGCATAGGCGTGGGCCTTCTGGCGCAGGCTCACGGGAGTGAGCGCCTGGCGCTCGCTGCTGCTCAGCCCTTGCAGCACCTTGAGCTCGATCGGCAGGCCGTGGCAGTCCCAGCCAGGGATGAACCGCGCCTTCTTGCCCTGCAGCAGGGCGGTTTTGTTGATGATGTCCTTGAGGATCTTGTTGAGGGCGTGGCCCACATGCAGGGCCCCGTTGGCATAGGGGGGGCCGTCGTGCAGGGTGAAGCTCTCGCCTGGGTTCTGCTGGCTGAGGCGTTCGTAGAGGCGCTGCTCAGCCCAGAAGGCCTGAATCTGGGGCTCCCGCTGCTTGGCGTTCGCCCGCATGGCGAAGGGCGTCTGCAGCAGGTTCAGGGTGTCCTTGTAGGAGACGGGCTCGGGCGCAGGGCTGGCGGTCACGTCGCCTGGGGGCAGCAACGGCCGATTATCCCGCTTGGCCGCTGGCGGCAGCCTCGATCAAGGCGTCGATCTCCTCAAAGGAGCTCACCACGGTGGTGGGAGTGGGGCTGTCCTCGGGCTTGGTCTGGGTTTCTTCGGGCCGGACCCAGCGCTTCCCGGTGCCGGTTTTCGGCTTGCCAGGGCGGTTGAGGGCCCCCAGCAGGCCGCCGGCGGTTTCACCGCCCACGCTTACCAGGCGGGCGAGGGCCGCGCTGAGCTGGCCCAAGCTGGATTGCCAGCGCTCCAGGGAGCCCAGCCGTTGCTGTTCTTCCGGGGTCAGTTGGCGCCAGCGACCCTGCAGCACCTCGCCGCCCAGCCGCCCGATCAGCAGGCCGCCACACAGCACGGCCAGCATGGGCGAGCCGGTGAGTCGCTCAGCGCTGGTGACCAGAACGAGGCCCAGCAGCAACACCACGGCTCCCCAGACGGCATCTCTGGGCCGGCTCAGTTCCGTGGCCAGCAGCGGCAGCAGCAGCACCGCCAGCCCCACCACCAGGGCCAGGGATCCGCTGAGGGTGGCGAGCATGGCCCGGGAGTTGCATTGACCCCATTCTGGGCGGCTGCCTACAGTTGTGCCCACGCCCACCTGGCGGAATTGGTAGACGCGCTGGTTTTAGGTACCAGTGGCTTCGGTCGTGGGGGTTCAAGTCCCCCGGTGGGCATCTTGTCTCGCTGAGAGGGGTCCGCTCCTTAAGGTGGGATTTCAGTTCATGAATGGCGCTGCCCCAGGGGATGACGCACGCTCTGGCACAGCAACCGGACACCCTCGCCAGCCGCCGGGGGCTGAGGGCGTCCGTGAGCGCCGTTCCGAAGGAATTCCTGGATCCCCCGGCGGCCTGGAACCCCACGGTGGCCTTGTTCTTGGGGGGGTATGGCCTGGCGGCCCTCACCATCGCGGGTTGGTTCCTCTGGGGCTGGCCCCTGCCGCTGCTGCTCGCCAGCGGTTTTCTGGCCCTCCATCTGGAGGGCACCGTGATTCACGACGCCTGCCACAACGCGGCGCATCCCAGCCGCTTCTGGAATGCCGTGATGGGCCACGGCGCGGCGCTGCTGCTCGGTTTCAGCTTCCCGGTGTTCACGCGGGTGCACCTGCAGCACCATGCCCATGTGAATGATCCGAAGAACGATCCGGATCACATCGTGTCAACTTTTGGGCCCTTGTGGCTGATTGCCCCGCGCTTCTTCTACCACGAGTTTTTCTTCTTCCGCCGCAAACTCTGGCGAGGCAATGAGTTGTTCGAGTGGGGCGTTGCTCGCGGGGTTTTCCTGGCCATCGTTTTGGCGGGTGTGAAATATGGCTTCATTGATTTTGTTTTCAATTGCTGGTTTGCGCCGGCCTTGATGGTGGGCGTCACCCTGGGTCTGTTCTTCGACTACCTGCCCCACAGACCTTTTCAGTCCCGCAACCGT
>JBIIQU010000137.1:0-4249 GCA_044341905.1 Vulcanococcus sp.
AGGAGGAATTCGCCGACCTGGAAGACCCCGTGCTCACCGCCCGGGTGATCCGCTTCGAGCGCCAGAGCGTGATCATGGCCGTGAGCAGCGGCCTGGGCCGTCCTGAGGTGGAGGCCGAACTGCCCCGCCGCGATCAGCTGCCCAACGACAACTACCGCGCCAACGCCACCTTCAAGGTGTTCCTCAAGGAGGTGAGTGAGGTACCCCGCCGCGGGCCACAGCTGTTCGTGAGCCGCTCCAACGCTGGCCTGGTGGTGTATCTGTTCGAGAACGAGGTGCCCGAGATCCAGGAGGGCTCCGTGCGGATCGTGGCCGTGGCCCGGGAAGCCAATCCCCCCTCCCGCTCGGTGGGTCCCCGCACCAAGGTGGCCGTGGACAGCGTGGAGCGGGAAGTGGATCCGGTGGGGGCCTGCATCGGCGCCCGCGGCTCCCGCATCCAGCAGGTGGTGAACGAACTGCGCGGCGAGAAGATCGACGTGATCCGCTGGTCGCAGGACCCCGGCCAGTACATCGCCAACTCCCTCAGCCCTGCCCGGGTGGAGGCCGTGCGCCTGGTGGACCCCGAGGGCCAGCACGCCCACGTGCTGGTGCCCCCCGACCAGCTGAGCCTGGCCATCGGCCGTGAGGGGCAGAACGTGCGCCTGGCCGCCCGCCTCACCGGCTGGAAGATCGACATCAAGAACAGCACCGAATACGACCAGGCCTCCGAGGACGAAAAAGTGGCGGAGCTGATCGCCATGCGTGAGGAGGATGAGGCCCTCCAGGCCGAGGCAGAGGCACGCCTGATGGCCGAACAGGCCCTGCGTGCTGAAGAGGATGCCCGCCTGCGGGAGCTGTATCCCCTGCCCGAGGACGAGGAGGAGTACGGCGACGGCGAAGCGGCTTACGACGAGCAAGCCGATGCCGAAACCGAGCCTGTGGCGGAGACCGTGAGCGAAGAGGTCGCCGAAGACGCGTCTACCGAAGACGCCCCCGCCGAGGACGAAACCCGGTGAGCGGCCAACCCGTTCTGAGGCGCTGTGTGACCTGCCGACAGCTGCTGGACCGCCAGCAGCTCTGGAGGGTCATCCGCCTCAAGGACGGAGGACTGAGCCTGGATCAGGGCATGGGCCGCTCGGCCTACCTCTGCCCCACCCAGGCCTGTCTCGAGGAGGCCAAGCGCCGCAAGAAACTGCAGAAGGGACTCCGGTGCCAGGTTGCAGATTCCATCTACGCGGCATTGGAGCAGCGCCTGAACACCACCCCTGTTGCAGGCTCTGAGGCAAGATGAATAGTGGCCTTACCGCGCGTGGGGCCCGGTGGCACCCGTTGCCCCGACCGATTGGAGCACTGAATGACCAGCAGCGGCAAAGTGAGGATTTACGAGCTGTCCCGGGATCTGGGCCTGGATAACAAGGACGTGCTCGATGCCGCCGAGAAGCTGGCGATTGCTGCCAAGAGCCACAGCAGCTCGATCAGCGACGACGAGGCCGCCCGGATCCGCAGCCTGATCACGGGCAATGGCAAGCCGGCAGCCCCCGCTGCGGCCGCCCCCAAGGCCATCCTCTCCGTGCAGAAAGCCCCAGCTCCCGCTGCCCCGAGCGCCCCCACGGCCCCGGCCAAGCCCGCAGCCGCCGCGCCAGCGGCACCGGCAGCCCCGGCCCGTCCGGCCAGCACGGCGCCCACTCCCGTTCGTCCGCCCGCAGCTGTGGCCGCTCCGAAGCCTCCCGTGGCCAAGCCGGCTGCCAAGCCCGCGGCCCAGGCACCGGTGGTCGCCAAGCCCGCCCGCCCGGCACCGGTGGTGGCCCCGCCCGCCCGGCCTACTGCGGCGGCCAAGCCCAGCAGCCCGGCGCGCCCGGCCGCGCCATCGGCTCCGGCCCGACCCGCCCCGGCAATCGTGGCCAAATCACCCGCCACACCGGCACCGGCGGCGCGCAAGCCCGCCACCCCCACACCCCCTGCAGCTGCGGCACCCGCACCACGCCCCAGCGCTCCACCCGCGCGTCCCGCGGCGGCCACACCCCAGCGCCCCGGCGCTCCGGCACCGGTGCGGCCTGCCCCCGGCAAGCCCCAGTTGGTGGGTCGTCCCCAGGGCGGGCAGGGCCAGGGCGGCAGCAACCGCCCGGCGCCCCCATCGGGTCGCCCGCCCCTGAGCCAACGCCCCGGCATGCCCACCCGCCCCGGCGCTCCGGCCCCCGTGCGGCCTGGTCAGGCGGGCAAACCCGGAGCTCCGCCCGTACGGGCCCAGGTGGAACTGGTTGGCAAGCCCATCCGCCGCGATGTCAGCGGCCCCGCTGGCGGCGGCACCCGCCCGGCTCCCCCCACACGGCCAGGCATGCCGGGCATGCGCAAGCCGGTGGCCCCTGGCGAGCTCATGCAGCTGCAGAAGCCCGGTGCACGGCCGATGGCCGCCCCGCCGCGGCGCCCCGCCGGAGCCGGTGAAGCCGGTGCTCCAGGCACAGAAGGCGGGCCCGCTCGCCCCACCGCCACGCCCCCGAGCGCACCGCGCCGGCCCAACTTCCGCACACCGCAGGCCCCTGGTCGCGCCCGTCGGCCCGACTGGGACGACAGCGCCAAGCTGGAAGCCCTGCGCAGCCGCTCACCGCAGAAGCAGCGGCAAAAGGTGCACATCATCGGCGAAAACGATGATGCCCTCACGGCGGAAACCGGCGGCTTCGCCGGTGAACAGGAAGCACTGGTGCTGCAGGCCAGCCTGGCCCGCCCCGCCAAGCCCCGCAGCAAGCCGGCAGCGCCTGCCGCCAAGCCCGTGGCGGCCATGCGCAAGCGCAAGAAGGAAACCACCCGCCAGCGTCAGCGCCGCCGCGCCATGGAACTGCGGGCAGCCCGGGAGGCCAAGCAGCAGCGTCCCGACATGCTGATCGTGCCGGAGGGCAACCTCACGGTGCAGGAGTTGGCCGAAAAGCTCGGTGTGGAGAGCTCCGAGATCATCAAGAGCCTGTTCTTCAAGGGGGTGATCGCCACGGTCACCCAGAGCCTCGATCTCTCCACGATCGAAGCCGTGGCCGAGGAATTCGGCGTGCCGGTGCTGGAGGACGACGTCCAGGAAGCCGCCAAGAAGACGGTGGAGATGATCGAGGAGAGCGACATGGCTCACCTGATCCGCCGTCCGCCCGTGGTGACCGTGATGGGCCACGTGGACCACGGCAAGACCAGCCTGCTGGACGCCATCCGCAAAACCCGGGTGGCGGCAGGCGAAGCCGGGGGCATCACCCAGCACATCGGTGCTTATCAGGTGGAAATTCCCCACGCCGGTGAGCAGCGCAAGATCACCTTCCTGGACACCCCTGGCCACGAGGCCTTCACGGCCATGCGGGCCCGGGGCACCAAGGTGACCGACGTGGCCGTACTGGTGGTGGCCGCCGATGACGGCGTACGCCCCCAGACCCTCGAGGCCATCAGCCACGCCCGCGCGGCTGAGGTGCCGATCGTGGTGGCGATCAACAAGATCGACAAGGAAGGTGCCAGCGCCGACCGCGTGAAACAGGAGCTCTCAGGCCAGGACCTGCTGGCCGAGGACTGGGGCGGCAACACCGTGATGGTGCCGGTGAGCGCCATCAAGGGCGAGAACATCGACAAGCTGCTCGAGATGATCCTGTTGGTGACGGAGGTCGAAGACCTCCAGGCCAACCCGGATCGCATGGCGAAGGGCACGGTGATCGAGGCCCACCTCGACAAGGCCAAGGGCCCAGTGGCCACGCTGCTCATCCAGAACGGCACCCTGCGCACCGGCGACGTGCTGGCGGCTGGCCCCGTGCTGGGCAAGGTGCGCGCCATGGTGGACGACACCGGTAAGCGGGTCAAGGAAGCGGGCCCCTCCTACGCCGTTGAAGCACTGGGCTTCAGCGAAGTGCCCACGGCTGGCGACGAGTTCGAGGTGTATCCGGACGAGAAGACCGCCCGCTCCGTGGTGGGCGATCGCGCCAACGAGGCCCGGGCCACCCGTCTGGCCCAGCAAATGGCCTCCCGCCGAGTGTCCCTCGGCTCCATGTCCGGTCAGGCCAGCGAGGGCGAGCTCAAAGAGCTCAACCTGATCCTCAAGGCCGACGTGCAGGGCTCCGTGGAAGCCATCCTCGGTTCGCTGGAACAGCTGCCCCAGGGCGAAGTTCAGGTGCGGGTGCTGCTCTCCGCTCCGGGCGAAATCACCGAGACCGACGTGGACCTGGCGGCCGCTTCCGGCGCCGTGATCGTGGGCTTCAACACCTCCATGGCTCCGGGTGCCAAGCGCGCCGCCGATGCCACCGGTGTGGAT
>JBIIQU010000139.1:0-4236 GCA_044341905.1 Vulcanococcus sp.
AATTCGATCTGCACCACCTGGTCGCGCAGATAAGCCGTGACGTTCTGTAGGACCTCCAAAGCAATAAAAACGAGCAGAAGCCGATCGAGCAATTTGATCAAGCCACCGTCAAACCAATCGGTTTGAAACCGGGCCACTTTGATGGTTGATTCGATCACGAGCTCAAATACTGCAATGCCGACTACGGCTGCTAGCAGTAGAGCAAGGATCTTTGCGAGTTGCCGCTCATAGCTGTGTATTCCCGCAAGAAAATGCTCGTCCCCAAGAAGCTTCATGCTGCGGACTGTGTAACTGGCAAAGAGAGTTGACGGAAGCCCGCCTATGCATGGATGCATGTGCGGGCCTTGGTATGGAGAACAGTCGTGAATCGCTTCGAACGGCCTCGGGCTCCAGTCCCGGGGTGTTTAAGAATGCCTGATGGCGATCGCTTTAGAACTTGTGATCACGTAGGGCTTCTACTTGGTAGATGTAGGTAATAATCGAGTAGTCGGCGTAGTACTTGGCCTCGATCTCTCGGGTGATCTTGTCCGCCAATTCACGGGTGCCTGTGAGCACCTCGATCTTCACATTGGAGAGGGTGTGCGACACGCTCGGTTCACCGGTGGAGCGCACGTTGCGGCTGCCTTCCCCACCAGCTGCATTCACGGTGTATCCGGTAGCGCCGGCCTCCTTGATCAGTTTGGTGAGTTTCTTGGAGAGGATTTCCTCAGCAACGATCACTAGCTTCCAGACTTGTTGGCTCATGGCTTGTGCTTCTAAAAAACTGTTTTCTGTGACTTTTTACTGGCCGAGCATCGTCTCGGCAATCCCAATGAAGAGTGGGATGCAGATCGCGATCGCTACTGGGGTACCGATGGCCGTGGAGGCCCCGATGTAAGCCGAGGGATTGGCTGAGGGGATTCCAGCGCGAAGGGTGGGTGGGCCCGAGATGTCGGAGCTGGATGCCGCAATCACTGCCAGCACGACAGAGCCGCCAATGCTGAAGCCGGTGAGCTTGTGCAGGATCAGGCCGACACCGAATCCCAGGAAGCCATGCACGATGGGAGCAAAGAAGGCATAGATGGCAAACCACTGGGCTACTTTGCGCAGCTCATTCATGCGCTGGGCAGCCTCCATCCCCATGATGATCATGAGAACGGCGAGGAAGCCACGGAACAGAGGGTTGAAGAAGCTCTCATACACAGGTTCCGGCTTGGTGAGGATGCCAAGGGCTACGCCCAGGAGCATGGCTGTCACGGCCGAGCTCTGCAGGCTTTCCTTAATGATCGGCCAGATCTCCACCTTTTCGGTTGTGTTGCCGGTCTTCTTGCCGATGTACAGGCTGGCCATCACGATGGCGGCCACCAGGGCCGGGATGTCCATGAATGGATAGAGAGCAGCCGTCCAGGCCTCATAGGGCACCTTGGCTGAATCGAGCTGCGGCAGGACTGCTGCCAGGGTGGAACCACTCACCGCACCGAACAGACCCCCCGTGGCCACGGCGTCGGGAACCTTGATGCCCGGGAGTTTCCCGAGGGTATAACGGCTGATCAGCACAATCACAATGCCGATCCCCACGGCTCCGAGAGCGGGGAGAATGATTTCGGAGAAGTTCGAATTGCGAATGGCGATACCCCCTGTCAATCCGATTTTCATCAGCAGGAAAAAGCTGATGAACTTGTAGATCGAATCGGGAATAGCCAGTTGGCTACCAAGCGCGGCGACGACGATCCCGCCGATCAGAAAGCCCAAGGTAGGCGATTGAAGCTGCTCTATAAAGAGCGGGAGAAAATCCGACATGTTGAGTCCGCTTTTGGTACCCGAAAATGGATTCGCTGAAGGCTAGGTGTCACGTTGCGGAGTTGGGTCTAATTCCGCGGGTGAGGCCATCTGTCTGAGCCAACTGGGTGGTGACTGGCGCGAAACATAGGCATCGTCTTGCCCGGTTGGGGCGTCCGCCCAGAACTTGTGCTGCAGGCGCGGACTGGATTGGCGCTTCGAAGGCGGTCTTGCAAGCGATGACGTGAGTCTGCGGCCTGCTTCGCCCCAACAGCCACTGCGTTGTCCCTATAAAACCCCCACTACGCCCGTTCATGATGTTGCCGATTTCTCCGGTGTTGCTGGAGATCAGTTCTCACCAGCATGAGGTGGCCGAAACCCTCATCCAGGTGGGCCGTTTTGTAGTGATCTTCATCGCCGCCAGGGCCATGGCCGAAGGGATGGTTCGCCTGCAGTTGCCCACCATCCTTGGCGAGCTGGTGGCTGGGGTGCTCATTGGCGTCTCGGGTTTGCATCTGATTGTTCCTCCCGATACGCAGGCCCAGATCAGCCACACCGTTCTTTCCCTGCTCGGTTCGTTGGCGGAGATCAGCCCGCCTGCGGTGCGGGAGATTTACAACGAATCGTTCCCCAGCCTGCAGGCGGTATCGCAGTTGGGGCTCTTTGCTCTGTTGTTTCTCACAGGCTTGGAGAGCGAGCTCGATGAGCTCGTCGCCGTGGGTGTTCAGGCCACTACGGTGGCTGTCGCTGGCGTGGTCCTGCCCTTTGCCCTGGGTACGGCAGGCCTCTACTTTCTCTTTCATGTGCCGCTGATTCCAGCCGTGTTTGCCGGGGCTGCCATGACAGCTACCTCGATCGGCATCACCGCCAGCGTGTTTGGCGAGCTCAAGTGGCTCAAGCGCAAGGAAGGCCAGATCGTGATCGGTGCCGCCGTGCTCGACGACATCATTGGCATTGTGATCCTCGCGGTGGTGGTGGCCATCGTGGGCGGCGGCTCTTTCAGCCTGGGCCCCGTTGTGAAGCTGTGCCTGGCGGCGGTGGCGTTTGTAGCCGTGGCCCTGGTGTTGAGCCGTACCGCCGCACCTGCCTTCGATTGGGTGGTGGATCAGCTCAAGGCCCCTGGCGATGTGGCCGTGGCCAGTTTTGTGGTGCTCACCCTCTGCTGCTTTGCCGCCCAGGCCATCGGCCTGGAGGCGGCCCTGGGCGCTTTCGCCGCTGGGTTGATCCTTAGCGCCTCGAAGCACACCCACGACATCGATGCGGCGGTAAAGCCCCTGGTTGCCCTGTTCGCCACCGTGTTCTTTGTGCTGATCGGCACTGGCCTGGATCTCTCGGTGCTCAATCCTTTGGATCCGGCCAATCGGGAGGGGCTGATCGTGGCCGGCTTCCTGCTGGTGGTGGCCATGGCCGGCAAGGTGGCTGCCGGCTGGAGCTACCTCAGCAAGGAACCCACCAACCGCTTGGTGGTGGGGCTGGGCATGATGCCCCGCGGCGAAGTGGGTCTGATTTTTCTGGGTCTCGGTAGCCAGGCAGGCATTCTCACGCCTGCTCTGGAGGCGGCCATTTTGCTGATGGTGATCGGCACCACCTTCCTGGCGCCCATCCTGCTGCGGCTCGTGATTCCAGCTACGCCCGAGGGGGGCAATCCCACCCTGGTGGATGTGACGTCCTGACTAAAGCCGCCAACAGCTCTGCATAATCAGACCACTGCCGCCGCTTCGATGAGCTTTTCCTTTAGTGCCCTCGAGATCCTGGTGGGGATCTTGTTGCTCTTTGGCGGGGGCGAGCTGTTTGTGGCCGGATCGGTGTCCCTGTCACTACTGCTGGGGATTCCCCAGATCGTGATTGGTCTCACCGTGGTGTCCATGGGCACCAGCGCCCCTGAGCTGTTCGTGAGCCTGCTCTCCACCATCCAAGGCGGCAGCGGCGATGCCATTGCCGTGAGCAATGTGGTGGGCTCCAACATCTTCAATGTGTTGGTGGTGCTCGGTGCCAGTGCTCTGGTGATGCCCCTGCGGGTGAAAAGCCGCTTGGTGAAGCGCGATGTGCCCATGCTCCTGGGCGTGTCCATGGCCACCTGGGGGATGGCCTCCGGTGGCCGGCTCACCTGGGTGGCGGGCTTGGCCCTGATCACCGGCACAGTGATCAATCTCATCTGGGAGGTGCGCAGCGCCAAGGAGGAGCCCGCTGAAGCCGCAGACGATCTTGATACCGAAGGGGCTGCACAACCACCAGTGGCTGCCGCCAAGCTCGCTGCCGGCCTCGGCTTGCTGGTGCTCGGCTCCCAGTTGTTGGTGAAGGGTGCCACCGCCGCCGCCCTGGGCCTGGGCGTGAGCCAAACCGTGATTGGCCTCACCATCGTGGCCGCTGGCACCTCGATGCCGGAGCTGGTGACCTCCCTCGTGGCGGCCTACCGGGGTAAGGCCGATCTGGCCATTGGCAACGTGGTGGGTAGCAACTTGCTCAACCAGCTGGTGA
>JBIIQU010000138.1:0-4236 GCA_044341905.1 Vulcanococcus sp.
AGCACCAGGATGAGGGTGTCCACCATGTCCGGTGCTGTGGCTGCAACGCGCTTCGAAGACGCAGCATGCCGGATCCCGGGCCCTTTGGCCGAGGGAGGTAACCGGCCGTTTCCTCAAACGGTTGCTCTCGTCTGGCAGCCCCGCAGTGCCTACCTGCACATTCCCTTCTGCCATCGGCGCTGCTTCTACTGCGACTTCCCGGTGGTTCCCCTCGGCGACCACGCCGATGGCGAGCGCTCCGGTTCGATCGCGGCCTATCTGGAGCTCTTGCAGGCGGACATCGCGGCCGCCCCCGCCGGTCCGCCCCTCTCCACGGTGTACGTGGGAGGCGGCACGCCCTCGATGCTCACCCCCCCCCAGCTGCACGGGCTGCTGGCGGCCCTGCGGCGCCGTTACGGCCTCGCCCCGGGCGCCGAGGTGAGCCTGGAGATGGACCCCGCCAGCTTCGATCAGCAGCGCCTGGCCGGCTACCTGGCTGCGGGGGTGACCCGGGTGAGCCTGGGGGGGCAGAGCTTCGACGACGCCGTGCTGGCCAGCCTGGGCCGGCGCCATCGCCGCGCCGATCTGCTCCAGGCCGCCCAGTGGCTGGCGGCAGCGCGGCAGCGGGGCGCCTTGGCGAGTTGGAGCCTGGATCTGATCCAGGGGTTGCCGGGGCAGACCCTGGCCCACTGGGAGCAGCAGCTACACCAGGCCGTGGCCCTGGCGCCGCCCCACCTCTCGGTGTACGACCTGATCGTGGAGCCCGGCACGGTGTTCGAGCGCCTGGAAGCGAGGGGGGCGTTGCAGCTGCCGGAGGCCGATCTCGGTGCCGATCTGATGGAGTGCACGGCCCGGCGCCTGGCCGCCGCCGGCTATGGCCACTACGAGATCTCCAACTACGCCCAGCCCGGCCATGCCTCCCGCCATAACCGCGTGTACTGGAGCGGTGCTGGCTGGTGGGGGTTCGGCATGGGGGCTACCTCAGCGCCCTGGGGAACCCGGTTGGCGCGGCCCCGCACCCGCGAGGCCTATGCCGCCTGGCTAGCGGACCTGCAGGCGGGCCGCAGCGGCGATGGCCAGGAGGCCGAGGGGGCGATGCCCTTCGATGAGCGGGTGCTGGTGGGCTTGCGGCGCCGCGAGGGGGTGGATCTCGAGGCCTTGGCCCTGCAGGCGGGCTTGCCGGCTTCTGAGCTGCAGGGCCTGCAGGGCCGCTGGCAGCCGTTTCTGCAGCAGGGCTGGTTGCTGCGGGAAGGGCGCCGCTGGCGCCTCACCGACCCTGAGGGCCTGGCCCTCAGCAATGCGGTGCTGCGGGAGCTGGTGGACTGGTGGGAGCAGCGGGATGGGACGCCAGATCGGCCACCCAGCCCCTGAGGGCCTCTGTGCAGAGCTGGCGGCCCTGGAGCAGGGGCGGACAGAAGGGGGGCTGGCGCTCGGTGAGGCCCAGCAGGTCGGCGGTGACGCGCACCTGGCCGTCGCAGTCCTCCCCGGCGCCGATGCCGATCACGGGGATGCGCAGGTCGTGCCGCAGGCTGCTGGCCAGGGCCGCGGGCACGTGTTCGAGCACGAGCGCAAAGCAGCCGGCGGCCTCTAGATCGGCGGCGGCCCGCCGCAGGCGCTCCTGGCTGATGGGGTCGTTGGCCTGGCGGCGGTAGCCGAGGCGATGCACGGATTGTGGGGTGAGCCCCAGGTGGCCCATCACCGGGATGCCGGTGCGCACCAGCCGGTCCACCACCGCCACCATCTCCGGCTCCCCTCCCTCCAGCTTCACGGCCGCGGCGGGGCTGTCCTTCAGCACCTGCCCGGCGGCCGCCACGGCGTCATCGAGGCCGCACTGGTAGCTGAGAAAGGGCAGATCGGTCACGATCAGCGGCTGCTGGCCCACCGGCTGGCGCAGCCCCCGGCCAACGGCGCGGGTGTGCAGGATCATCTCCTCGAGGGTCACCGGCAGGGTGGTGGCATGGCCAAGCACCACCATGGCCAGCGAGTCGCCCACCAGGATCACATCGGCGCCCGCGGCTTCCACCAGGGCGGCCGAGAGGGCATCCCAGGCGGTGAGCACCGCGATGGGGCGGCCTTCCTGCTTGTGGCTGAGCAGATCCGCAGGACGCAAGGGCCGAACGCCTCAGAGCTGAGGGCCCATTGCTAGCATCCAAACGACTCGGACCCACGCGGCCCGGACGCCTAAATCTGGTCAGGACCGGAAGGGAGCAGCCACACGGGATGCTCCAGGCAGGCGTGGACTCCGGGTCACCCTCTTCAGTGTGCAGCTCGAAACCCCACACAAGCCCCGGAGAGTGGCTTGTGTGGGGTTGTTATCTGGGCTGGACCCGGTGACCAGGCTCAGCTGTTCTGCTGGCGGTTCAGCAGGAATGAGGGGATGGCGGCGCCGGGCTGGTCGCTGTCGCTGGCGGTGTTGCTCAAGCCATTGGCGAAGCTCTCGAGGCGACGCTCGGGTCGGTAGGGACCACCACCTTCGAAGCCGGTGGCGATCACTGTCACGTGGATCTCGCCCTCCAGGCGCTCGTCCACCACCGCGCCCACGATGATGTTGGCCTCGGGATCCACCACGTCGTAGATCACTTCCGAGGCGGTGGTCATGTCCTCAAGGGTCATGTCCTTGCCGCCGCTGATGTTGATCACACAGCCCTTGGCGCCATCGATGCGGGCGGCCTCCAGCAGGGGGCTGCTGATGGCGGCCTGGGCGGCCTCGGTGGCCCGGGAGCGTCCCGAGCCCACCCCCAGGCCCAGCAGGGCGGTTCCCGCGTCGGTCATCACCGAGCGCACGTCGGCGAAGTCCACGTTCACCAGGCCTGGCCTGGTGATGATGTCGCTGATGCCCTTCACACCCATGCGCAGCACGTCGTCGGCGGCGCGGAAGGCCTCCTGCAGGGGCGCACCGGCGATGGCATCCCGCAGGCGGTCGTTGGGGATCACGATCAACGTGTCCACATGCTCAGAGAGGCGGGCGATGCCCTCCTCGGCCTGGCGCATGCGGCGGCGCCCTTCAAAGCCGAAGGGCTTGGTCACGATGCCCACGGTGAGGGCTCCGCATTCCTTGGCCACTTCAGCCACCACCGGAGCTGCGCCAGTGCCGGTGCCACCGCCCATGCCGGCGGCGATGAACACCAGGTCGGCGCCCTGCAGGGTCTGGGCCAGATCGGCCCGGGATTCCTCGGCGGCCTTCTGGCCGATGGCTGGGTTGCCGCCGGCCCCCAGGCCACGGGTGAGCTTCTGGCCCAGTTGCACCCGCTGCTTCGCGGACGACTGGATCAGGGCCTGGGCATCGGTGTTGAGCACCCGATAGCCCACTCCCTGCAGATCGGAGGCAATCATCCGATTCACGGCATTGCTGCCACCGCCGCCCACGCCGATCACCTCAATGCGGGCTGATTGGCTTGGCACGATGCCGCCGGCTCCATTGCTGGAGGCTTGGATTAGGCCTTCGGGGGCGATCTCCATGGAAGGTCCAATGCCGTTCATGCTGGGCAGCATTATGTCGTTGAAAGGTCCAATCAGGACCAGTTGTGTGAGCACTTTTGCGTTGTTCTTCCCGGACCGCAACGCCCTGTCACCATTTGCCGGTTTGTTAGTCGCGGCTGGCGGTGGCCGGTTGAGGCGACTGGGGACGGGGTTTGCCTGGTAGGCCCAGCTCGGGTTGCTCCGGGTCGCTCAGGTCAATCGATTGCACTTTGAGCCCCTGCATCCGCTGGGGTAGGCGGCTGGAGAGGTGCTGCAGCACCTCGAGTCTGCGGGGCAGACGCTCATCCGGCGGGCCGAGGTGCACCTCCCCCAGGGCAGCGGTGCGCAGCCACAGGCTGCCGCTGGGCTCGAAGCGCACCTCCTGCAAGGCGCTGCCCACCTGATCGCGTTTGGCGAGCACCAGGGCGAGCGGTGCCCGCAGCCGTTCCTGCCAGCCGGTGACCCGGAGCTGGGGGGTGGAGCCTGCGGTACGGCCGCGCTGCTGCCGGTTGGTCATCCAGTTGCCCAGGCGATCCACGTAACCCAGTTCCGTGCCCTTGCCCGTGCGGCGCTGGGCCTGGGCCACGGCTTCGCGGTCCACTAGCTGGATCCGCAGCCGGGGTGGCAGCATCAGCCGGCTCACCTGCACCCGTTCCACCGGCAGAGCTGCCGCCAGTTCGGCACTCAGTTGTTGCGGTTTCACGCTCAACAGCTGCAGGGGAAAGCGCAGATGTCCCTCGCGGATCACCTGGTCGCGATGCACCAGGCGGGTGCCGCTGATCTCCACCTGCATCGGGC
>JBIIQU010000140.1:0-4180 GCA_044341905.1 Vulcanococcus sp.
ATTGAAGATCAGGCCAAAGGAGGTATTGCGTTGCCAATGGCTTGTTTCCTGTTGTTTGAGCTCCGGGATACTCAACACCTGCAGGGATGGCTCCAGAAAGGAGCGGATGGTGGCTTGCACCCGCTCGCGGCTCACCCCCCGGTCCAGCTGGATCACGCCCATCTGGATGTCGTCGTTGCTGCGGTCAGGAAAGTAGGTCTGAAAGTTGGCCGCGGAGGTGATCAGGTTGATATCGGCGGCGAAGGTGACACCCAGCTGGAACAGTCCCACCACCTCGGTTTGCTGCCCCCGCAGTTCAGTGGGATAAACCCTTCCTTCGGCCAGGGTCTGGGGAACAGCACCAGCTGTTTTTTTGGATCCCGTATCGAAAAACACGCTGTTCGGGCGCCTGAGCAGGTCGCCCCGTTGGCCCAGGATCGGCAGCTTGAGGGCTGGATTGTCTGGAATCACACCGAACACCAAGGCTGGCTTGGTCTGGCGTGTTTGGGCGTTGAGCCAGTCGGTCTTGCCGATGTAGAGCGGCGTCACCGCTTTGACCCCTTCCACCCCGCGCACTCGGGCCAGTTGGGCCCTCGAGAAGTTCAGTGGTTCGCCTAGGTTGCTGTAACGACGTGGCACTAAGACCAGAGAGCCGTTGATCTGGTCAAGGGGCCGCTTCTGGCTGTCGTACAGCGCGCCAGTGAGTCCGAGCTGGAAGAACACCAGCACATTGGCAAAACTCACACCCGCCACCGCGGCAAGCAGGCGCATGGGGCGGTGGGTTAGCTGCAGCCAGGCCACCGGCGTGCGGTGCAGGCCTCTCATGGCTGGCTCGGTTGCATCTGGCGCTGAGCTGAGGTGAGCTGATCAAACACCACATTCACCTGCAGGTAGTTGACTCTGCTGGCCTTGGCTATGGCTTCCTGGGGCAGGGCGATCTTCACTTCCACGACCCGGCGGTCGACGTTGTCCCCGGATTCCCCGCTGAACACGCTTTGGCGGCTGACCTGCCGCGAGATTTCCCTCACGTTGCCCCGGCCACTTTTGCCAGGGAAGCCATCGGCCGTGATGGTCACCCCCTGGCCAACGCGGATTTCCGGCAGGTCGCTTTGATACACCTCGGCGATCACGCCCGTCTGCCGGCTGTCGCCCATCTCCAGTAGGCCGGCATCTCCCACCTTGTCTCCAGGGCGTGCGTTGATTTTGAAGACGGTTCCTCCATAGGGGGCCCGCACGGTGGCTTTGGCCAGTTCGGCCTGGTCTTGGTTCAATGTGGCCCGGCTCTCCGCCAGCTCGGCGGTGAGGGTGTCACGGTTGGCCATGGCTTCATCCAGTTGCGCCTGTGCGCTGGCGGCTTGGGCGATTTGCGCCTCCATTCGGTTGGCACTCGTGGCCCCACTGGCAAACAGCTCACGCGCTCGGCGAGCCTCCGCATCGGCCTGCTGGAGCTCAGCTCGATAGCGCCGAATCACGCTGTCCTGGGCGCTGAGTTTGCGCTCGGCCACCCCGATCGAGGCCCGGGCTTTGCGCACGGCGGCATCGAGGGGAACCTGGCTTTCGAGAATGGCGAGGGCTTGGCCTTGTTCCACCCGCTGGCCTTCCTGCACCAGCACCTCGCGCACGCGGTCGTTGCTGAGGGAGCTGGGCACCGACACCTTGCTCACGCCTCCCAAGGGCTCGAGGCGTCCAATGGCCGACACCCGCCGTGGCAGCAACTCCGGCGGGTTTTGCGACCTGGGTTGCAGTAGCTGGCAGCCGCTAAGGCTGCCGGCTAGCAGGCCACCTGACGCCAGGTAAGCCAGCAGAGGCAAGGCGGCGCTTCGTGCCATTGACACCCTGGAATCTCATCAAGTATGGGGGCCTCAGGCCGCCAGCAGTTCCGGTTCCCGGTAGGGGATGAAGTTGGCTTTGCGGGTGCCGCAGATCGGGCAGCTCCAGTCGTCCGGGATGGCCTCGAACGGGGTGCCTGCGGCGATCCCGGAGTCCGGGTCGCCGGTCGCAGGGTCGTAGATCATCGAGCACACCTTGCAGATCCACTGGCCAGCCACGGGCTCGTCGGCTTCGCCGGCAACGCCGTTGCCTCGGAGGGCCTCCAGGGCAACGGTGTAGCGATCGGCGTGGTGGTGCTCAATCGGGGTGAGCAGTCCGAAGTTTTTGGCGGCGGTGCGGAAGATGCCGGCGTGCTCCTTGGATTCCTCGATCTGGCCGTGGAACTCGGCGGCGGCGCCGCTATCGCAATCGGCCTGGGCCTGGGCGGCAAACTCCGGGTACATCGTTGTGTACTCGTAGGTTTCGCCCTCGATGGCCAGTTCCAGGCAGCGGGCCAGCACCGCTTGCTTCTCGGCCTCGCTGAGGCCGGCGGGATCCGCGATCACCAACTCCGGGTGCAGCAGGCGGAAGTGGGCAAAGGCGTGCTCGGTTTCCTGGTTGGCAGTGTCGCGGAACAGCCGGGCCAGCTCGGGGTTGCCGAGCTGCTTGGCCACATCCGCAAAGAAGAGGTATTTGCGATTGGCCATGCTCTCGCCGCCGAAGGCAGCCTCGAGGTTGGCGCTGGTGCTGGGCTTGGACAGATCCATTGGGTCGGCGGCGTCAATGCGACCACCATAGCCCAAGTCGGAGTGAGTATGAGTTAGGGGGTGACTCGGGTGGCTGGGTCGCGAGCGGTGTGGGCCTGAGCCGCGATGGGGATGCCTTCTCGGGCTGTGGTTGTTAAATCAGGGATGAGGACCGCTGCAGCAGTAGGCCATGGGCCATTACCAGGTGTTGATCGTTGGCGGCGGAGCCGCGGGTATCACCGTGGCTGCCCGGCTCAAGCGCCTGCGCCCTGGCCTGGCTGTGGCCCTGCTCGAGCCCTCCACCGATCACTACTACCAACCCGGCTGGACCCTGGTGGGTGCCGGGGTGTTCAGCCTCGAGCAGACCCGCCGCCCTGAGGCGAGCCTGGTTCCTGATGGCGTCACCTGGATTCGCGAGGGTGCTGCTGGTTTTGATCCTGCTCAGAACAGCGTTACCACCACAGCTGGCCAGGTGCTCAGCTACGACGCCCTGGTGGTAGCCACCGGTATGAAGCTCTGCTGGGACGCCATCAAGGGGTTGCCTGAGGCTCTGGGTGCGGGTGGCGTGTGCAGCAACTACTCCAAGGATCACGCGGCCTACACCTGGGAGGCGATCCAGAATTTTCAGGGGGGGAATGCGGTGTTCACCTGCCCGCCCATGCCCATCAAGTGCCCGGGTGCCCCCCAGAAGATCGCCTACCTGGCTGATGACGCCATCAAGCGGGACCCTGCTCTGGCCGCCCGCAGCAAGGTGATCTATGCCACGGCGACCCCTGGCATTTTTGGGGTTCCCACCTATGCCGCGCCCCTGCGGGAGGTGGTGGCCCGCAAGGGCATTGAGGCCCGCTACAGCCATGTGCTCACCGAGGTGCGTGCCGCCAGCAAGGAGGCGGTATTCACCGTGAAGAAGGAGGGGGAGGAGCCGCGTGAGGAGGTGATCTCCTATGCGCTGCTGCACGTGACGCCGCCGATGGCCGCCCCCGACGTGGTGGCCCAGAGCCCTCTGGCGGCCACCTCCGGCTTTGTGGAGGTGGATCAGTATTCGCTCCAGCACGTGCGCTTCACCAACGTGTTCGCCATTGGCGATGTGAGCGGCATGCCCAACTCCAAGACGGCTGCCGCCGTGCGCGGCCAGGCACCCGTGCTGGTGGCCAACCTGCTGGCCCAGCTCGACGGCGGCCAGGGCAGCGGCTCCTACGACGGTTACAGCTGCTGCCCGCTGATCACCGGCTACGGCAAGACGATCATGGCTGAGTTCAACTACAAGCAGGAGCCCACCCCCTCGTTCCCGCTGGATCCCACGGTGGAGCGCTGGAGCATGTGGTGGGTGAAGGTGAACCTGCTGCCTTGGCTCTACTGGAACCGCATGCTCAAGGGTGCCGACCACGAGCGTCGCTTCATGCCGGGTTTGCCGCTAGCCCGCTAGGGCCCCACCACCTGCTTGTGCGGCAAGAGCCAGAACGGCGCGTTCTGTGACAGCCACCCCCAGAGGAAGGCTGTTCCGGTAGCTAAGCGATCCTGGTGGACGTTCTGGGGCGGCCCCACATCCGTTTCTTGCTGTTGTCCGCCATGGCTGATCTGTTCACGCCGCTGCGCCTCTCGCCGCTCAATGGCTACAACGCCATCGCCGATTCCGATCCGGTCGG
>JBIIQU010000141.1:0-4173 GCA_044341905.1 Vulcanococcus sp.
GAGCGGCACTCAAGGCTGCACCGGCTCCGAGAAGAAGCGCCGAGAAAAACGATCGGTTCATTTTGCCAAGGTGAATCGATGGATACCAAAACACGAAGCTAGCCAGCAGCAATGAGTGCTCATCCAGATCAAAACCTGTCCCCGGAAGAAGTTGACATTTTCAGCAGAAATGACGCAATCCTGCGGCAGTAACGATCAGCGAGCGCGACAACAACGATGGGACAGCCCACCACCCTTTCCCCCATGGCCCATGAAAGCGGCCATCCCGGCGATGGGCCAGCTGATTCTGCGCCCCGGCAGCATCGGCATGCCACCCAGCGAGACAAGCACCTGGACAGCCTTCACCAGCAGAAGTAATACAACATTCCGACCATGCTCGGCCCCATGGAAGGCATCACCCACGTGCTCGGCATCTATGGGGCCGACAGCTAGGAGGACGAGAGAGAGGCTCCACAACGGTGAGCATTGGCGCCAAGGCCTCTGGACTGAGCTTTAGGGCGCATCCCTGCATCCAGGCTTTTGATCAATTCGGCAATATTTCATCACTGACGCCACGGACCATTCACGATAGGCCGTGAATAGCGAGTAACGGCTTGACAGTTTGAGTGCCGAATCTAAGGTTTCTCGACTCCCAGGCCGCCAATGCGCCTTCAACGCCGCCTGTTTGCCGCAATCCTGCTGGTTGGCGGCATCACTACCGGGTCAGCCGCCCCGGCACAGGCACAGATCTGCCCGCCCAGCCCGGCCGCAAATCCCACGGGTTCGACGCTGACCGTAACGGCAGGCCAGACTTGCAGCACTGGACCCAGCCAGGAGGTGAACAGTGCGGTGCTAGGCCTCAACAGCAGCCTGCTACTCAACAGCAGCACTAATCCATCACTGATCCTCAACAACATTGGTGGACTGTCTGACCTGACCCTCTACAGCGGCAGCAACATCAGCCCATCAACTGGAACAGACATTTTCATCCAGATCGATGGCAGCAGTTCTTCTGTAACCAACGGCGGCTCCATCAGTCTTGGCACGGGCACTATCAGCATCAATAGCCCTGGCAGTTTTCGCAACGCCGGTAATATCACTGCCAGCACGATCACCACATCAGCTGGAGCCGACAGCTTCAGCATCAGCTCCGGCACCGTAAATTCCGATCTGAATCAGGGCCTGGGCATTGATGAATTCATCATGACTGGAGGCATCCTGAAGTCGCTCGCCCAAGGGGACGGACGGGACACATTCACGATGAGTGGCGGCCGCATCATCGGCGCTTTTGAGGATGGCGATGTGGCCACATTCAGCGGCGGCCGTATCGGCCGTGTGGACATGAAGCTCGATAACAATATTTTCACAATGACCGGCGGCCAGATTGATGGCAATCTCGTTACAGGATTCGGCAACGACACGATCAGCGTCTCAGGCGGCAGCATCGGCGGCAACATCAGCGTCAGCGGCGGCACCGACAGCGTGAGCATCACGGGCGGACAAGTGAATGGCGAGGTGCGCATGAGCACCGGCAACGACACCTTTCTCTGGGCCAATGACGGGATCGTGCTTGGACTGATTGATCTAGGCCCGGACAACGACAGCGCCACCCTGCGCAACCTGTCCAGCCAGATCACCAACACAGCCGGCTTCAGTGGCGGGCTTGGCACCGACAGCCTGGTGCTCGACAACACCCAGGCCACAGCGATCAATCGCTTCAGCGAATGGGAGAGCATCCAGCTCACGAATGGCTCCCGCTTCAGCCTGGATCAAAACCTGGTGGTGGGTGATGCGGGCACAGGCAACGGGAGCATCAGCGTGGATGCCAGCAGCAGCCTGGTTGGCGTGAATGGCGTGAACAGTGTGAGCTTCAGCCCCTACAGCAGTGGCGCCCTGGCCACACTGACCAATGCCGGCACGATTGATCTCACCGCAGGGAATGCCAGCCACCGCTTCACGATCAACGGCAACTACAGCGGCAACAACGGCACCGTGGCCCTGCAAACCGTGCTTGGCAACGATGCCTCGGCCACCGATCGGCTGATCGTGAATGGGGGAAGCATCTCGGGAACCAGCCTTTTGGCCATCAGCAACGCTGGTGGTGCGGGCGCCGCCAGCCTGGTCGATGGCATCCAGGTGGTGCAGGCCACCGGTGGGGCCACCAGCACGAACAGTGCTTTCCGGCTGCGCGACCGCGTGCGGGCCGGTGCCTACGAGTACTACCTCTACAAAGGCGGCGTGAGTGCGGGATCGGCCAACAGCTGGTACCTGCGATCTTCCCTGCCAACACCCATCACTCCAGAGGTGACTCCCCAACTCGTAGCGCCTCCCGAGGGAGCTCCGGAACTGCCCAACCAAGGCCTGGCGAGCGGATCCCAGAGCAACACACCCATCTATCGCGATGAGACACCGATCTATGCCATGTTGCCGGCCCTTGGCCGCCAGTTAACGCTGTTCAGCCTCAGCACCTTTCACGATCGCCGCGGCGATCAACGCCAACTGGGGATTGGCAAGCAATCGCAGGTGTGGTGGCGAACGGCTGGCAGCGGCTGGCAACAACAGTGGGGCGGCACTGTGGCGCCGGAATTCGATGGCAGCCTGCTGGCCTTCAACCTCGGCGTGGATCTAGGCATCAGCACACCCCCCTCCGGCAGCAACAGACGCTGGGGTGCCATGTTCAGCCTTGGCAATGCCAGTGGTGGAGCCCGGGGATTCACCTACGCCCTCAGTGGCAACGGTGCCGGCAACCTGCAGTTGCAGACGTACGGCCTGAGCGTCTATGGCACCCACGTGGATCGCAATGGCTGGTACGTGGAGGCCATCGCGGGTGGCAACACCATCAATGGCCATCTGCAGTCGTTCGGGGGGATCAACGAAGATCCACAGGGCTGGGGTTGGAGCCTGTCGCTGGAGAGCGGCTACCCCATTCGCCTGGGCCAGAAATGGAGCCTGGAACCCGAGTTGCAGCTCATCGGTGTCGGCAGTTCCATCAACAGCTTCAGCGATGGCATCGCCAGCATGGATCTGGAGAGCCCCTGGCAAACTGTGCTCCGCTCCGGTATACGGCTGGCATACAGCGGCAGCCGATGGCAACCATTTGTTCGAGCCAATTTCTGGACAAGCCTTGCCGGCCATGACGGCGTGACCTACGACGGCGCCGAAACCATTACCACCACGAGCGGTGACACCACCGTGCAACTGGGTGGTGGTGTGGTGTGGAAAGTGAGTGAGGCCTTTGGCCTCGAAGCCTCGATTGACTACATGACGCAGGCCAATAACACCTCCCTCAGCGGGATAGCTGGCAGTCTGCAGATGCGCATCAAGCTATGAGTTATGGGGCTGGAGTGCTCAGCCTCGAGGCCAATCCGCTAGCGCCTGCTGCCACACCCAGGCCGCCACATCGCGAATACCATCGTCTCCCAGAACGGAGCCATAGCCGCTCATCTGGCCGCGACCAGCCGTGGCAATGGCGGCGATCGCCTCCTCGGAGGCCAGCCCCTGCCGTTCCAATGCCTTGAGCTGCAGCGTTTTGCCGCGGCGAATGATGTTGCCCCCGTTCACATGGCAGCCAGCGCAGTGATTCTCAAACAGCTGAGCCCCGCGCCCCAGCGCAGCAGCGTTGGCCTCGGCCCAGGCCGGACGCGGCCAGAACAGCAGCAGCAACGCGGCCAGCAGCAGCAGCCCACGCAACAGGCCCAGGGCCAGGGGGTGCGCCTCACTCCAGGGCTTGAGGCTGATGGCCATGGGAACAGCGGCGCAGGATGGTGAGGGAAGTCTGATGGTCGCCAGGCCTGCACCGACGCGCTGGAATGGAGGCGTCTTCACCCACCTGCATGCTGTCCTTTCTGCACAGTGCCGACTGGCAGATCGGCAAGCCCTACGCCCGGGTGAAAGACCCCGATAAGCGGGCCCGGTTGCGTCAGGTGCGGCTGGAAGCCATCGCGGCCATGGGCCGCCACGCCCAGGGCCGCCAGGCGGCCTTTCTGGTGGTAGCCGGTGATCTGTTCGACTCGCCCACCCCCAGCAGCAGCGACGTGAGCGCCGTGTGCCAGGCCATCGGCAACCTGGGGCTGCCGGTGCTGGTGATCCCCGGCAACCACGACCACGGCGCCCCCGGCAGCGTGTGGCACAGCAGCTTTTTCCGCAGCGAACAGCAACGCCGGGCCCCCAACCTGCAGGTGCTGCTGAACCGCC
>JBIIQU010000142.1:0-4144 GCA_044341905.1 Vulcanococcus sp.
AGCCGACCCGCCCCATCGCCACTGGCTGGAGCTGCGCGAGCGGATCGTTGCGGCGCCGCTGCCGCCGCCCTTGCAGGAGCGGGTGTTGCAGGTGTTCACGCTGCTGGCCGAGGCGGAAGGGGCGGTGCACGGCCATGCTCCCGAGCAGGTGCACTTCCACGAGGTGGGGGCGCTCGATGCCCTGGTGGATGTGGTGGGGGTGTGCGCCGGCTTGCTGCACTTCGGCGTGAGCCAGGTGGTGTGCACGCCGCCGCCGGCGGGTCACGGCGCGGTGGCTACGGCCCATGGGCTCCTGCCTGTGCCCGCTCCGGCGGTGCTGGAGCTGGCCCGCCGCCGCGGCGTGCCCCTGGCCTCCAGCGCGGGCTTCCCCGCTGCTGAGCTCACCACTCCCACGGGCCTGGTGCTGATGGCGGCCTGGGCCGATCGCTTTGCCCAGCCGCCCGCCCTGGTGCCCCGGGCGGTGGGCATCGGCCTGGGCAGTCGCCAGTTGGATCGCCCCAACCTGCTACGGGTGCTGCTGGCCGAGCCGCTGCAGGCTTCGGAGCCTGGGCTAGTGAGCGATCCCGCCCGGCTGGAGCCCCTGCTGCAGCAGCAGGCCCAGATCGATGACGCCACCGCGGAAGATCTGGCCTTTCTGGCGGAGCAGCTGCGGGAGGCCGGCGCGGTGGAGGTGTTCAGTCAGCCGGTGCAGATGAAGAAGGGGCGCTGCGGCGTTCTGCTCACGGCCCTGGCCGCTCCAGAACTGGGGCCGGCCCTGCGCCAGGTGTGGTGGCGCCATGGCAGCAGCCTCGGGGTGCGGGAGCAGTTGCAGCAGCGCTGGGCCCTGCCCCGCAGCAGCCACAGCCTCGAGACCCCCTGGGGGCCGGTGCGGATCAAGCGGGCCCAGCGTCCCGATGGCGGGCTAGCCGCCAAGCCCGAATATGAGGATCTGGCGGCCATTGCCCGCCGCTATGGCCTGCCGCTGGCCCAGGTGCGCCAGTGGGTGCTGGCCCTGCTGGAGACCCCGGAGACTTCGCCCTGATGTTCAAGCGCCTGCCTGCCCTTGCTTCCCGGCTGCAGCGGCTGCCGCCCTTGCCGGGGGGCGCGCGCCTGTGGGTGACCCTGGCCAGCTTCGGCTTTCTGCTGGCGGCGCTCCTGGCCCATGGCCGCCAGCTGCTGGAGCTCAGCCTCGACGGCCAGGGCTGGTGCTGGTTGCTGCTGGGGGTGGGCATCAGCCTGTTGAGCCTGGTGGTGAATGGCCTGGCCTGGGGGGTGGGCCTGCAGTGGCTGGGCCTGCAGCCCCGCTGGGTACCCCTGGTGCTGTTGTTTCTCAGTTCGAACCTGCGCAAATACCTGCCGGGTGGGGTGTGGCATCTGGTGGCACGGGTCCGGGCGCTCCACGGGGCCGATGGGGAGGCCCACGCCCTAGTGGCGGCGCCACTGGCGATTCCCCAGGCCCTGATGGCGGTGCTGCTGGATGTGCTGTTGATGGCGGTGGCAGCCCTGGCGCTGTTGCCCTTTGGTGGCTGGCAGGCCGGATTGGGCCTCCTGGGCCTGCTGCCGCTGCTGGTGCTGCTGCCCCGCTGGCTCAATCCGCTGCTGGAGCGCCTCGAGCGCCAGCGGGCTCGCCAGTTGGCAGGCCGTGGACTGCTGGAGGAGGCGCCTGGGGCCCCGCTGGAGCTGGCCGCCGGCAGCCTGCAGCTCCCCGGTTACCCCTGGCCGCCCCTACTGGCCGAACTGGCCTTTGTGCTGCTGCGCTTCGGCGGTTTCGCCTGTTGCGTGCAGGCCTTTGATCTCTCCGCTGCCCTGGGCTGGGGCGGGTGGCTGGCGGGCTTTGCCCTGGCCTGGACCGCCGGCCTGGTGGTTCCCGGTGCCCCCGGGGGACTTGGGGTGTTTGAAGCCGTGCTGCTGCTGCGGCTGGCGGTGGCTGTGCCAGAAGCCCCGTTGCTGGCGGTGGCCATCAGCTACCGGCTGATCACCTCCCTGGCAGACCTGCTGGGGGCTGGTGTGGCCCGGCTGGACCACCCGCCGGCCTGAGCGGGTTGGCGGCGGTTCGCAACAGGCGTTACTGTTGAGAACACCCCCTTGAGCCGGCTATGCCCTCCGCTCCGGCGCCCGAGTTGCAGCCCGAGGCTCTGCGCAGTTCGCTGCATGGCCGGGGACAGCGACTCACGCCCCAGCGCCAGCGGGTGTTGGCCCTGTTTGAGCGCATCGGCGAGGGCACCCATCTGAGCGCCGAAGAGGTGCATCAGCGGCTGTTGCGGGCTGAGGAGCGGGTGTCGTTGGCCACGGTGTATCGCACCCTGCGGCTGCTGAGCTCCATGGATCTGCTGCGGGAGCTGGAGCTGCCCGAAGGGGGGCGCCGTTTTGAACTCGCCGCCGGGGATCACCACCGCGACCATCACCACCTGGTGTGCGTGCGCTGCGGGCTTACCGAGGAATTTGAGAGCCAGGCGGTGCTGCAGGCCGGCGAGCAGGCCGCTGTGCACCACGGCTTTCGCCTGTTGGAGTGCGTGTTGAACGTGCGGGCTCTGTGTCGCAACTGCGCTGCGGCGGAAGCCAGCTGAGGCCCCTACAACAAAGCCCCCGGGGCCGGGGGCGTGCTGGCGAGGGATCAGCGAGCTTGGCGTTGGCTGCGAACCGGGATCAGGACCGGTTGCATCAAGCCACCGCCGCCATTGTCATCGTCGGATCCGGCCGTGAGCCAGTAGGCCAGGCCGAAGAGTGCAAGCACAGCGGCGAAAAGCACAACATCGGCCATCACATTTGGCGCGGGGTCGCCTCAGCGTAGCCGGGTTCACCAGGAGTGGTGTGCCCACCGCTGCTGTTTGGCTCAGAGCGGCGCGAGTGCCAGGGCACCGCCGGCCAGGGCCAGGCCACCGGCGGCAATCAGGCTCCAACGGGGGTTCAGCTGGCGGCCCACCTGCAGGCTCACGCCTACCACCGCTACCGAGGCCGCCAGGGCTCCCAGCCACCAGAGGGCTGTGCCATTGGATTCCTGGCCGTGGAGCATGGCGTGGATGGCCACACTGCCCGCTACCGCCGCGGCCGGGAGCCGCAGGCTCAGGCGCTGGGACAGCAGCAGGGCCAACCCCAGGGCGGTGACGGCCAGGGCCGCCAGCAGCTCGCCTCCGGGCAGGTGGCCGCCGGCACTGCCGAACAGGCTGCCCACCAGGGCGCCGCCCAGGGCCCAGGCCAACACACCGTTGCCCAAACGGGCAGCCGTGAGGCCCACCCCCACCAGCAGCAGCAGGTGGTCGAGCCCCAGCAGCGGGTGCAGGGCTCCAGCCATGGCCCCCGCATCGGCGCTGCCGTGGGCGCTGGCGGGTAGGGCCGAGAGCAGGCTGAGGCCGAAGCCGGCAGCGCTGGTGAGGGCTAGGGAACGGGTGGGAAAGGAGGGCATGGCTGGTCCGGTCCGCGCCGGTGCAGGGGTGGGTGGGGAACCGCGCAGATCGTCAGTATCGCTTCAGGCGAAGCCCTTGCCGGCGTCCTTGGCCACACAGGCCTGGAGTTGCTTGCGCAGCTTGGCGTGGTCGAGGTTTTTGCCAATCACCACCAGCTGATTCTTGCGGGCCTCGGGGTTGCTCCATTCGCTGTCGTCAATCGAAAAGCGCTTGCCCGCCAGGTGGAACACATGGCGCTTGGCACTCTCGTTGAACCAGAGGATGCCCTTGGCCCGGAACACCCCAGCGGGTAGCTGGTTGTCGAGGAAGTTCTGAAACTTGCGCAGAGCGAAGGGCCCCTCGCTGCTGAAGGAGAGCGAGGTGAAGCCCTCAATGGCGAGGTGGTCAGCGGCGTTGTGAACGTGGGAGTGGCCGTGATCGTGGTCGTGCTCGCAGTGGCCGTGATCGTGATCGCAGGCGCTGTGGTCGTGGTCGTGGTCGTGCTGATGGTGGTGCTGGGGCTCGTGATCGTGCTCATGCACGCAGTGCCCGTGGTCGTGGTCGCAGTCCTCGTGGTCTTGCTGGGCGGCCACCTTGTCGCTTTCGAACAGCCCCACGCTCAACAGCAGGGGCAGGCTCACGTTCCCCTTCACGGAGTGCAGGATCCGGGCGTCGGTCTTGATCTCCCGCAGGCGCCCCTCCACCTCCGCCAGGCGCTCCGGGCTCACCAGGTCACACTTGTTGAGCAGCAGGATGTCGCCATACACCACCTGGGCGCGGGC
>JBIIQU010000143.1:0-4116 GCA_044341905.1 Vulcanococcus sp.
GCGGCCTGGCCGTGGGCCGCACCATGGCCGCCCTGCTGGAAAACGGCCAGCAGGCCGATGGCTCGGTGCAACTGCCGGCAGCCCTGGTGCCCTACTTCGGCGCCGAGCGCGTCACCGCGCCCTGAAGACCTGACAGCGATCGGGGGGCCACGCCACTACGCCTCCAGCCCCAGCAGGGCATTGCTGCGCTCGCGCACCCGGGCCAGCAGAGCTGGATCGGCCCCCAGGCTCTGCCCCCAGGAGGGGATCAGCCGCTGCAGCCGCTGCTGCCAAGCCTCACTGGCCATCTGCTCGGGCCAGCAGCGCTGCAACACCTCCAGCATCGTCTGCACCGCCGTGGAAGCCCCGGGCGACGCCCCCAACAGGGCCGCCAGGGAGCCGTCGGCACTGCTCACCACCTCCGTGCCCATCTGCAGGCTGCCGCGGCCGTCCACCTGCTTGATGATCTGCACCCGCTGGCCAGCCACCGCCAGCTCCCAGTCGGCCGCCTGGGCCTCGGGCAGGAAGTGGCGCAGGCTGGCGAGCCGCTGCTCCGGGGTCTGTACCACCTGGCCCACCAGGTAGCGCACCAGATCGAAGTTCTCCAGGCCCACCTGCAGGCTGGGCAGCAGGTTGCTGGGCCGCACAGACCTGGGCAGATCCCACAGGGAGCCCTGCTTGAGGAAGCGGGTGCTGAAGCCGGCATAGGGGCCAAACAGCAGGGCCCGCTGGCCATCAATCCAGCGGGTATCGAGGTGCGGCACCGACATCGGCGGCGCCCCCACCGCCGCCTTGCCGTACACCTTGGCGTTGTGGGCCGCGATCACCTGCGGGTTGCGGCACACCAGCCACTGGCCACTCACCGGGAACGCGCCGTACACCCGCCCCTCCGGGATGCCGGAGCGCTGCAGCAGCGGCAAGCTGCCGCCGCCCGCCCCGAGGAACAGGAACGGCGCCTGGAACTGCTCCCGCCGGCCGTCGGCCGTGTGGGCCTGCAGCCGCCACTCCCGCCGCCCCTGGGGGGCCGCCACCGGCTCCAGCCCCACCACCTCGTGGCCGCGCCGCACCTGCAGCGCCCCCTGCTGCGCGAGCCCCTCCAGCAGCAGCGCCGTGAGCGCTCCGAAATTCACATCCGTGCCACGGGTCACCCGGGTGGCCGCCAGGGGCTGGGCCAGGGAACGCCCCGCCATCACCAGCGGCATCCAGCGGCGCAGCTCGGCCGGATCGGTGCTCCAAGCCATGGCGGCGAACTGGGGCGAGGCGCTCAGGGCCTCGTAGCGGCGGCGCAGGAACGCCACGTTCTGCTCTCCCCACACGAAGCTCAGGTGTGGCACCGACCGGATGAAGGAGCTCGGCGCGGGCAGCATCTGCTGCTCCACCAGGGAGCTCCAGGCCTCGAGGCTGCGCTCAAAGGAAGCATTGATGGCCAGGGCCTTGCCCGTGGGCAGCGAGCCATCGGCCGCCTCGGGCGTGTAGTTGAGCTCGCAGTTGGCGGCATGGCCGGTACCGGCGTTGTTCATCGCCGCACTGCTCTCGGCCGCCAGCCCCGGCAGCCGCTCCAGCACCACCACCTCCAACCCCGGCTCCAGCTGCTTCAGCAGGCTGGCCAAGGTGGCCCCCATGATCCCGGCGCCCACCAGCAGGGCATCACAACGGTGAATCGCGGTCACGCAGCAGGAGCCTTGAACAGCCGCTGCCAACGCTATGGCCCCACCACGGCCTTCTCCGGATACCTCCACAATGGATCGATCCAGTGGGCAACAGCGTGGGCGTACTGACGGCACTCCTGATCCTGGCCGGCTTGGTTGTGATTCATGAGGCTGGCCACTTCTTCGCCGCCACCTGGCAGGGCATCCGCGTCAGCGGTTTCTCGATCGGCTTTGGCCCGGCGCTGCTCGAGCGCCAGCGCCGCGGGGTGCAATTCGCCCTGCGGGCCATCCCCCTGGGGGGCTACGTGTCGTTCCCAGATGACGACGAGGACAGCGCCATTCCCACCAACGATCCCGACCTGCTGCGCAATCGCCCTCTGCCCCAGCGGGCCCTGGTGATTGCGGCGGGCGTGCTGGCCAATCTGCTACTGGCCTGGGCGGTGCTGGTGGCCCAGGGCGTGGTGGTGGGCATCCCCGCAGGCTTCAGCGCCACCCCAGGCGTGCTGGTGGCCGGTGTGCAGCCCGGCCAGGCCGCAGCGGCCTCGGGTCTGCAGCCCGGCGATCGCATCTTGCGGCTCGATGGCGCCGATCTCGGCGGCGGCCAGGCGGCCGTGGCCGATCTGGTGCAGCGGGTGAAAACCGCCCCCGACCAAACCCTGCGCCTCGAAACTGAACGGGGCAACCAGCGCCTGCAAGTGCAACTCACCCCGGCCGATGTGGGGGGCGTGGGGCGGATCGGGGCGCAGCTGCAGCCCAATGGCAGCGAGGCCTTCCGCGCCGCCACCGGCCCCGGTGAAATCCTGCGCCAGGCGAATCACGATTTCACCGCCCTCACCAAACGCACGGTGGAAGGGTTCATGACCCTGGCCACCCACTTCGGCGAGACCGCCGGCCAGGTGTCGGGTCCGGTGAAGATCGTGGAGATGGGCGCCTCCCTAGCCAAGCAGGGGGGCAGCAGCCTGTTCCTCTACACCGCGCTGATCTCCATCAACCTGGCGGTGCTCAATGCCCTGCCCCTGCCCCTGCTCGATGGCGGCCAGTTCGCGCTGCTGTTGATCGAGGGCCTGCGCGGCAAGCCCGTGCCCGAGAAGTTCCAGCTGGCCTTCATGCAGTCGGGCTTTGTGTTCCTGGTGGGCCTGAGCCTGGTGCTGATCGTGAAGGACACCAGCCAGCTGGCGGCGGTGCAGCAACTGCTGGGCCGTTGACCAGCCCCCGGCGCGGCCGTTTCCCCTCGGCCAAAACCCGTGCCCCCCAGCTGCTGGAGCGCCTGGGCGAGCTCTATCCCCACGCCACCTGCTCGCTCGACTGGCGCACCCCCTACGAGCTGCTGATCGCCACCATGCTCTCGGCCCAGTGCACCGATGAGCGGGTCAACCTGATCACCCCGGCCTTGTTCGAGCGCTTTCCCGATGCGGCGGCGGCGGCGGCGGTGGAGGCCGATGCCGTGGAGCCCTACGTGAAATCGGCCGGCTTCTTCCGCAACAAGGCCAAAAACATCGTGGCCAGCTCCCGCCTACTGATGGAGCGCCATGGCGGCGAGGTGCCCCGCAGCATGGAGGAGTTGCTGGTGCTGCCGGGGGTGGCCCGCAAGACCGCCTCGGTGGTGCTGGCCTGGTGCTTCGGCATCAATGCCGGCGTCACCGTGGACACCCACGTGAGCCGCCTGAGCCAGCGCCTCAGGCTCACCCGCAAAACTGAGCCGCGCCAGATCGAGCCCGACTTGATGAAGCTGGTGCCCCAGGCGGACTGGCAAAACCTTTCGATCCGGCTGATCTTCCACGGCCGGGCCGTATGCACTGCCAGGAGCCCCAAGTGCACCGGCTGCCCCATTGCCGACCTCTGCCCCAGCCACACCCCGAAGGGGTAAGCTCATTCATCACTGCATTACGAGACCCAGGCCGCATGGCGAAGAAGTCGATGATTGCGCGCGACGTCAAGCGCCAGAAGATGGTGGAGCGCTACGCCGCCAAGCGCGCTGCCCTGATGGACGCCTTCGAATCGGCTGCTGATCCGATGGAGCGCCTGGAGATCCACCGCAAGATCCAGAACCTGCCCCGCAACAGCGCCCGCACCCGCCTGCGCAACCGCTGCTGGGCCACCGGCAAGCCCCGTGGTGTGTACCGCGATTTCGGCCTGTGCCGCAACCAACTGCGCGAGCGCGCCCACAAGGGTGAGCTGCCCGGCGTGGTCAAGTCGTCCTGGTGAACGGGTCTGGGGTGCGAGCCCCATCCCAATCAGTCAATCCGCCAAGGCACCGCAAGGTGCCTTTTTTCATGCCTGCGCCCACAGCACAACGGGCGGGCATTCCAAAAAGAAAGGGGCAGTTCCCCCAGCACTCCAGCCCCGAATGCGAGAATCGGCCTTGACAACAAAACGGACATAAGCCCAAGTGCAAGGTCACACTCAGTCGATCTCCTTCGATGGTCGGGAGATCCGGCTGACCACCGGTCGGTTCGCTCCCCAGGCTGGGGGCTCGGTGATGGTCGAG
>JBIIQU010000144.1:0-4113 GCA_044341905.1 Vulcanococcus sp.
CACCGGCTGGCTGGTGAACCAGCGCAGCACCTCGGCGGCCCGGCGTGGCTCGCGGCTGCCCTTCAGCAGGGAGAAGCCCCAGCTGCCCTGGGTGGCGGCAGCCCGGTGGCCCGGCGCCGCCACCATGGAGGTGACCCCCACGCGGCCGGCCACGGCGCTGCCGGGCTTGTTGAGTTCGCGCCAGGCATAGGGCCAGTTGCGCAGGAAGGCCGCCTCTCCGGCTCCAAAGATCTGCAGAGCTTCCGACTCAGACACATTCGCCACTGCTGCGGGGGTGATGCCCTGGCGCACCAGCCCGCTCAGCCAATCGGCGGCCGCAACGGCTGCCGATCCCGCCAACTGCGGCTGTGGGGCCTGGCCTGGGGTTGCCTCCAGCCACTGGCCGCCAAAGCCCCGCAGCACCTCCAGGAACACGCAGCTGAGCCCCTCGTACTGGCGCCCTTGCCACACATAGCCCCAGCCCACGGCACCCCGGCGCTGAAGGCTGCGGGCGATGGTCTCCAGCTCCGTGGTGGTGCGCGGCGGCGCGGCCATCAGATCGGTGCGCCAGTAGAGCAGGCCCATATCGGCCAGCAGCGGCAGGCGCCACAGATGGCCATCAAAGGCGTTGCCCAGCTGGGCGCCGGGGGCCATGCCACGGAGGGCGTCCTGGCCGAGCAGGGGCTCGAGGGGCTCCAGCCACCCTGCCGCCACGTATTTGGGCGTCCAGGTCACGTCCATCAGCAGCAGGTCGAAGGGGGCATCCCCCAGCAACAGGCTGCTGATGGCGAGGTCGGACAGGGCTTCAGTTTCCAGCGGCCCGCGGGTCACCGCGATGGCCAGATCCCGGTGCTCACGGTTGAACTGCTGCACCAGCTCCGCCGTGGCATCGGCGAACGGGGCGGGCATCAGCACCCGCACGGTGTGCCTGTGGCCACGGGCCAGGGCCCCGCTGATCAGCAGGCAGCCGGCCAGGGCGGCGGCGATCAGCCACCGCACCCAGGCCGGCAAGGGTTGGAACCAGGCCCTCAACCGATCAGAATCCGCGCTCCATCAGCTTGCCCATCAGATCGCAGCTGCGCTGCTGGAACCCGGCCAGTTGGTTGGGCTCGAGTCCCCCCACGGCCAGGCGTGCCATTTCGTAGACGTGACGGCTGAGGTCGTCGGCCAGTTGCTGGCTGGGGGAGCTGCCGGCGCTCCCGCCCGGTGTGGTGATCACGGAGCCCGCCGAGAGCTTGATCAGCCCCTCCACCAACTTGTGTTTGCGGTTCACCAGCAGCACGTGGTGGTCGGGCAGGCCCGGCAGCCGCTGCTCCATCAGGGCGCCCATGTCGTTGATGCGGCGCATCTGCTCCGGCAGCAGGATCAGGGCTGCGGGGGCGCCTTCGCCCTTGAGGGCCTGCACCTGGATGGTCACCTTGTCATTGGCCAGGGCAGCCTTGAATAAGTCGCGGAGCTTCTCGCTCAGGTCCTTGCCATCGGCATCGCTGATCTCGCTCTCCTTCTCCTGCAGGGAGTCGTCGAGCTCGGCATCCACCCGCTGGAATTTCAGCTCCTCGTGGCGGTACTCCAACCAGGGGATGAACTGCGTGTCGATGAAGGTGTCGGCCAGCAGCACTTCGGCCTCCTGGCTCTTCCACAGGGCCAGGGGCCCGGCCTGACCGGCCTCATCGGTGCAGTAGAGGATGCGCTTGTCGTGGTCGCTGCCCAGCCTGGAGCGGTAGCCCGCCAGGGTGGTGTAGGCCTTGCCGTTCTCGCCGGGGATCGGATCGGGGCTGTCGCCTTCTCCAGCAGTTGCTGTGGTTCCGAACAGCACCAGATCGGCTACCTGTTCGGCGAACTTGTCGTCCTCCATGGCGCCGATCTTGATGAACGGAGCCAACGACTCCCAGATCTCGGCGTAGCGCTTGGGATCATCGCGGTGGAGCTCCTTGAGCCGGTCGCCCACCTTTTTGGCCACAAAGCCGCCGATGGAGCGCACGCGCCGGTCGGTCTGCAGAGCTGAACGACTCACATTCAGTGGGATATCCGGTGAATCGATCACGCCGCGCAGGGGCAGCAGATAGCGCGGAACCACCTCCTTGATGGAATCGCTCACGAACACCTGGTTGCAGTAGAGCTTGATCTCGCCCTTCTCCCAGTCGGCCCGGCCTGTGGATTTGGGGAAGTAGAGGATGCCCTGCAGGTTGTAGGGATAGTCGGTGTTGAGGTGAACCCACAGCAGCGGATCGCCCTGGAAGGGGTACAGGTAGCGGTAGAGCTCGATGTAGTCGTTGTCGGTCAGATCCCGGGGGCTCTTGCGCCAGGGGGCCTCCCGCTTGTTCACGGTTTCACCCTCCAGCTGCACCTCCACGGGCATGAAGTCGCAGTAGGTGGTGATCAGCGTGCGGATACGCGATGGCTCGATGTACTCGAGCTCCTCCTCCATCAGGTGCAGGATCACATCGGTGCCGGGCTCACTGCGCTCGCTGCCCTCCAGGCTGAAGTTGGGGGAGCCATCACAGCTCCAGCGCACCGCCTCAGCGCCCTCGCGGGCGGAGAGGGTGACCAGCTCCACCTGCTTGGCCACCATGAAGCTGGAATAGAAGCCCAGGCCGAAGTGGCCGATGATCGCGTCGCTCTCCTGCTTGTACTTCTCCAGGAAATCCTCGGCGCTCGAAAACGCCACCTGGTTGATGTAGCGCTTCACCTCATCGGCGGTCATGCCGATGCCGTTGTCGGAGATCGTGAGGGTGTTGGCCTCGCGGTCGATCCGAATCGCAATCTTGCCTTCGGGGCCTTCGCTGCAATCGCCACCCATGGCAGCCATGCGCCGCTTGCTGATGGCATCCACGCCGTTGCTCACCAGTTCCCGCAGGAACACCTCATGGCCGCTGTAGACGGCCTTTTTGATGATCGGGAAGATGTTTTCGGTGTGGATCTGAATCTGACCCTGTTCTTCCAGCACCGGCATGGCCGCTCATGTCACTGGGCCGAACCCTAGGGATCAGCTGGCGTTCCGCTCAATGGCCGCCGTGGAGGGGTCTCCGAACCGCGCCCCCGCGGAGCTTCAGCCCACCCGCTGCAGCTCTGGCTTCTCCTCAGGCACGATCGCTCCGGCTACCGGGCACACCTGCAGGCAGATGCCGCAGTCGATGCAGGTGTCGAAATCGATCCAGTAGAAGGCCGTGCCCTTGGCGTTGGCACCACTGCCCGGGTTGATGCAGGCCACCGGACAGGCGTCCACGCAATCCGCCACGCCTTCGCAGACGTCGGTGAGGATCGTGTGGGCCATGGAATGCGGTGCCGAGAAGTAAGGATCCTAGGAACTCCCTGGCCGCCCCCTACTGCTGCACCCAGATGGTGGGGCTGCAACCGCGTTCCGACGCCCGAGCCTGGGCTTCCGCCTCGCTGCTGCAGGGATGATTCAGTAGCACGGCGCGGTGACCGCTGCGGTGCATGGCTTCCAGTTGATCCAGGGCCGCTGGCAGCAGGGTGGCATTGGCGTAGGCCACCAGGGCCGGGGTGGGGCGCTGGGTGGCGCTGGCCTCGGTACCCAGCAGATCGCGGATGGCCTCCACGTCAAAGCTGAACCCCATGCCGGCTGCGGGGCCTCCGAACCGCCCCACCAGGGCGTCGTAGCGGCCGCCACTGGCGATCTCCACGGGCGCATCAGCCCCCTGGCACACCAATTTGAGCACCAGTCCGTCGTAGAGGTCGAAGTGGGGCTGGAAGCTGGGATCCAACTGCACGGTGACCCCTTGGCTCTCCGCCACCGGGGTGATCGCCCTGAGGGTGTCCGCGAGCCCATCCAGCAGGGTGCAGGGCCCGAGCAGCTGCTCCAGCTGGTAGAGCACCGCGCTCGCCTCGCCCCGCAGCCGCATCAGCGCCTGCAACGCCTGCAGCTGGTGGGCCGGCAGATCCAGGGCCCCAAGGGCGAGGGGATCAAAGCTGGTGAGGGCTTGGCGGGCAGCGTTGCGCTGCTGGGCAGGAACCTGATCCAGCAGGGCGGAGAGCACACCGTGGTGCCCCAGCAGCAGGCGGGGCTGATGGCCGGCAGTCAGCCCCAGCTGGCGCAGGCAGGCCAGCAGCAACCGCAGCAGTTCGGCGTCATCGGCAGCGGAGGCTTCCCCCAGGCCACCCAGCAGCTCCACA
>JBIIQU010000145.1:0-4110 GCA_044341905.1 Vulcanococcus sp.
GTGGTGAGAACCTGGGCGGGTGCCTCTGGATCCATCGGCGCCCTCATCGCCCTGGGCGCGAGCCTGAGCGTGCTGCACTGGCGGCAGCTCAGCTTCAACGCGGGGCCCATCGCCATTCCCGCCTGGGTGTTGCTGCTGGTGTACGGGGCCCTGCAACTGGGCTGGCAGCTGCCCCGGCAGGCCGATGCCGAGGCCAGTCGTCCCCTGGAGCGCCTGCTCAGCTGCCAGTGGTGGTGGGGGTTGGTGCTGGGCGTGGTGTGGGGCCTGATCAGCTGGGGGCAGAGCTGGCTGAAGGCGTCAGCCGGCTGACGCCGCAGCCACAGCCACAGCCTGCATGTAGCGGCCCCACAGCTCCGCCACCAGAGCCCCACTGGCCGCCTCGGCAGGGCGATTGTCATCGTTACCCATCCAGATGGCGGTGAGGATCTTCAAGGCGGGCGAATAGCCGATGAACAGCACATCCACCCCGTTGTTGGTGGTGCCGGTCTTGCCGCGGGCATCCGCCACCACGGCGGCGGGCTTGCCGGTGCCCCGTTGCACGACCCCCGCCAGGAGTCCATCAATGGTCGCGGCCACCTCGGGACTGATCAGTTGGCGCGGAGTTTCGCCAATGGGGGTGGTGATGCCGCGCTCCGGGCAGGTGCTGAGGCTGAGAATCGACTGGCAAATGCCTAGGTCGTAGATCTTGTCGACGCCGTGCATCGGCACGGAGCGGCCGCCATTGGCCACCACCGCATAGGCCCGCGCCATCTCGTAGAGATAGGTTTCCCGGCCGCCGAGCATGGCACTGGCATCCGCATCCAGGGGGGTGCTGATCCCCAGCTGGCGGGCCTTGCGCACCACCTGGTTGAAGCCGGCCTTCTCCGCCAGCCGCAGGGCCACCACGTTTTCCGAGAAGGCAAAACCATCGGCAACGCTGACGCTGCCGGCCCCATGGCGGCAGCCGGCCACATAGCTGAAGGGGGCGCAGGAGATCGGATCACTGGGCTTCACCCCAGCCTCGAGGGCCGCCAGAAAGGGAAACACCTTGAAGGTGGAGCCGGGCTGGCGCAGGGCCTGCACCCGATCGAAGCTGGAGCGCGAATAGTCGCCGCCACCCACATAGGCCAGGATGTCGCCGCTCTCGATCTGGAGCGAGATCAGGGCCCCCTGGGTGAGCCCCACGGAGGCCGCGGGCCCCTCCAGGAAACGCTGCAGTTGCTGCTGCGCCAATTGCTGCATCTGGGGATCGATCGTGCTCACCACCATGTAGTTCCCTCCGGCCTCCTGCTCGGAGAGGTTGAGGCCGAAACGGGTGCCCTCCAACTCGCCGCGCACGTAGTCGCTGAAGAACGGATAGCTGGAGAAACTGGTGTCCCGGCAAGCCGAGGCATCGATGTTCAGCGGCCGGCGCCGGGCATCGATCAGGGCCTGATCACTCAGGTATCCCTGCTCATGCATCAGCTTGAGCACCAAATTGCGGCGGTCGCGGCCGGCCTCGGGATCCTCCCGATTGCAGGGGCTGTAGCCATTGGGACTGGGCAGCAGACCCACCAGAAAGGCCGCCTGGGCCACATCCAGATCGGCGGCAGACTTGCGGAAATAGAGGCGTGAGGCCTGCTCAAAGCCCTCGGTACCGAGCCCCAGATAGGCCCGGTCCAGATACATCTTGAGAATCTGGTTCTTGCTGAAACCCACCTCCAACTGCAGTGCCACCCAGAGCTCCCGCACCTTGCGGGTGAGGCTCACATCGCGTCCCACATCCGGGTAGTAGAGGCGCGCTACCTGCTGGGTGAGGCCACTGCCGCCGCCACTGCCCAGCAGGGCCGAGCGCAGGGTGCCGAAAAGGTCGATCCCGCTGTTCCAGCCAAACCGCGCTTCTTCCGAGGCCAGCAGGGCCTGGCGCAGGTGCAGCGGATAGGCCTGCAGGGTGGGCAGGGCCGTGGCCGAGCCCTCCTTGGCATCGATCTGCTGACCGTTGGCCGCATAGATCTTCACCGGGCCGGCGATGGCGCGGATCTTGGAGCCGCCGCCGATGCTGGCGGCCAGCAACATGCCACTCACCAGCAGGCCCGAACCCGCCAGCGCCGCCAGCCCGAGCAGATGGGCACCCTGCTCAAGGGGGCTGCGGGGGTGGATGTAGCGCAGCAAAGGCGCTTCACCCTTCAGCGGCGAGCCGAACTGAATGGCATCGCCATCGCGCAGCTGGATGGCGCGAATGCGCCGATCCCGATGAAACAGACCATTGGCGGAATTGAAATCCTCCAGGGTGAAGTCGCGATCGGCATCCCGTGACCTCTCGAGGATGGCGTGCACCCGGCTCAGCCCCAGGGCCTCCACGGGCAGCTCACAGGCGGGATCACGGCCGATGCGATAGCGCCGGTTCTCAAGTGGAAGGTCGTGCAGCTTCTGGCCTGCGGCCCACAGTTCCAGCCGAGCCTGGCGATGGCGCAGGGGCATCCAGGCGGCACGGATCGCGGCTGGGCGACGGCGCCAGGGCCCCTGCAGCCACGCCGCGGCGAACTGGCGCCAGGCCTGGCGAACGTCCGTGCTGGCCAGCGTGGAGGTGAGGCGGTGCAGCGGCATCTCCAGCGGCCCGGCCATAGGCTAAAGCCAGCAATGCCCTCCCCTTCGGTGCAGCGCCAGCGGGACCCCTGGGAACCTTTCCGGCTGTGGCTGGCGCTCACCATTGGCGTCTACGCCATCCGCGCCTTCTTCGCCGCCACCTGGGTGGGAGCCATCCCGGGCTGGGTGCTGCTGGTGATGGTGCTGATCGCCCTGGCCTTGGCCAGTAAGGCCCTGCTGTTTCCGGGCCGGGTGGTGGCCTTTCGCGAGGGCGATGGCGGCTGGTGGGCCGACCTCCGCGATGACTGGCGCCTGTGGTGGCAGCGGCGGAAGGGGAACCCATGAGCCCGATCCAGGCGCAGCTGGTGCTGCGCAGCGACACCGCCAAGGTGGCGCCCCTCGATGCCGCCACACCCCTCACCATCGGCAAGGCCAAGGGCAACCGGCTGTGCCTGGCCAGTAGCTCGGGCGTCTCGGATCACCACGCCGTGGTGCGCCATTCCCGCAGCCACGGCTGGGTGGTGTGCGACTGGCAAAGCCAGGACGGCACCTACCTGGAGGGGCAGCGCATCCACCAGTGCCGGCCCGTGGCCGATGGCGATGAAATCCAGCTGGGGCGCCAGGGGCCGGTGCTCGTGTTCCGGCTGGCGCTCCCCAAGCCAGCAACGCGCCAGCCCCCCCCGCCCACGGCCGGCTCGATCGACTTTGAGGGCCGCAGGCTCGCTGTGGATCAGATCCGCTCCGCCGTGGTGAACAGCCAGCCCCTCTATCCCCACATCTTCAGCTGGTGGCTGCTGCTCTGCTTGGGCGGGCTACTGCTGCTGCCCTTTCCGCTGCTGTTCTGGCCCCTGGAAGTCGCGGCCCTGGTGGGCTGGATTCTGTTGGGCTCGCGAAAGCAGCACACCCTGGTGGTGGTGCTGCGGGACGGCCAGGCCCTGCGCCACGCCTTCGCCAATCGACTCACGGCCCTGGCCCACCGCAACGGCATCCGCACGGCCATCGAGCCGGTGGGCCGCCCCCAGCCATGACCTGGATCCTGCCGGAGGGTGCCACGCTTCGCTTCGAAGGCCTCAAGGACCCGATTCAGATCCAGCGCGGCCTGGGGGGCGGCACCCAGGGCCAGGTGTACGCGGTGGCGATCGGAGACGAACAGCTGGCTCTCAAGTGGTATTTCCCGGCCTGCCTCGCCCGCGACCCACACCTGGAGCACCGGCTGGGGGACAGCATTCGCCTGGGGGCTCCCAATGGCGATTTCCTCTGGCCAATGGCCCTGCTGCGGCCTACCTCTGAATCCCGCCAGCAGATCCAGCTGGCCGAAGCAGGCTTCGGCTATCTGATGGCCCTGCGTCCCCCTGGGTTCATCGGGGCCCATGCCCATGCAGGCGGCAACCTGGAGATCAGCCTGCGCAACGTGTTGCGGGCCAGCTTCTTCCTGGCCAACGGCTTCCACGAACTGCACCTCAAGGGGCTCTGTTACAAGGACATCTCCCTGGGCAACCTCTTCCTGGAACCCGCCAGCGGCCGGGTGCTGATCTGCGACAACGACAACGTGGACGTGGACGGCCG
>JBIIQU010000146.1:0-4106 GCA_044341905.1 Vulcanococcus sp.
CGCTGCCGATGGCGGCATTCAACGACGAGCGCATCCTGGTGGCGGCCGGCGTGGCGGTGGTGGCGGCCGTGTTGGCGGGCCGCCAGCGCAACCGAGCCCAGCTGCTCCAATTGGCACTGCTGCTGCCGGTGGGGGCCCTGGCGGCGGAGTGGCTGCTGCTCCAGTTGGCAACAGCCAGGGGCGAGGGCAATGGCCAGCTGCCAATCAGTGCCGACCTACCCGGTGAAGCCCTGCTGCTGGGGGGCCTGCTACTCGGGGTGCTGCTGGTGAGCCCGATGGTGGAGAGCTTCTTCGATCTGCTCACCCGCACCCGCCTGCTGGAACTGGCCGACCTGGAACGCCCGCTGCTGCGGCGACTCTCCTGTGAGGCCCCAGGCACCTTTGAACACACGCTGATGATCTGTGGCCTGGCCGAGGAAGGCGGCCGGGCGATCCAGGCGGACGTGGACCTGATTCGCACCGGCGCCCTCTACCACGACGTGGGCAAGCTGCACGCTCCCCAGTGGTTCATCGAGAACCAGGAGAGCGGCGAGAACCCCCACGAGACCCTCGACGATCCCCAGCTCAGCGCCGGCATCCTGCAGGCCCATGTGGATGAAGGCCTCAAGCTGGCCCGCCGGTACCGCCTGCCCAAACCCCTGGCGGACTTCATCCCCGAGCATCAGGGCACGCTCAAGATGGGCTACTTCCTGCACGAGGCCCGCCGGCGGAATCCCCAGGTGCCGGAAAGCGCCTTCCGCTACCGGGGCCCCAACCCCCGCAGCCGCGAAACGGCTGTGTTGATGCTGGCCGATGGCTGTGAGGCGGCCCTGCGCTCCCTTCCCCCCGACACCAGCGAACAGCAGGCCCGGACCATGGTGCGCCGCATCGTGGACGCCCGCTGGCAGGACGGCCAACTGGCCAGCAGCGGCCTCAGCCTGGCGGAACTGGAACTGCTGGTGCGGGCCTTTGTGCGGGTGTGGCGGCGCATGCGCCATCGCCGCATTCCCTATCCCATCCCTGCCCGCAAGGGCTACAGCGCCTGATGACAACGCGATCCCTGGAGCCAAGCCTGTGGCAGAACGCCTGGTATCCGGTGGCCTACCTCAAGGATCTCGATCCAACCCGGCCCACGCCCTTCACCCTGCTGGGGCAGGACCTGGTGCTGTGGTTCGAAGGCAGCAGCGCCCAGTGGCGAGCCCTGGCGGATGTGTGCCCCCACCGGCTGGTGCCCCTCTCGGAGGGGCGCCTGAACGGGGCTGGAGAGCTGGAGTGCCCGTACCACGGCTGGAGCTTCAACGGCGAGGGCCGCTGCACCGCCATCCCCCAGGCGCCGGCAGGCAGCAACACCAGCCCGCAACGCAGCCAGTGCCGCCACTACGCCACAGCTGAGGCCCAGGGGCTGCTGTTCGTGTTTGCGGGGGAGGCCGACGTGGCCAGCTCGGAGCCCCTGCCGCTGGTGCCGGTGCTGGAGGAGGAGGGCTGGCTGGTGCAGGACACCTTCCGCGACCTGCCGATGGATGCCCTCACCCTGCTGGAGAACGTGCTGGACGTGAGCCATGTGCCCTTCACCCACCACGCCACCGTGGGGCGGCGGGAGAATGCCGGCCCGGTGGAGCTGGAGCTCACCAGCTTCGGGCCAAAGGGGTTCACGGGCCTCTGGCAGGAAGGCCCCCGCCGCGGAAAGCTCGGCAGCCAGTGCACCACCTTCTCGGCCCCTGGCCTGATGTGGCACGACCTCACCGCGAAAGGCTTCGCGCGCATTCTCACGGTGGTATACGCCACCCCGATCCGCCGGGGCGAGTGCCGGCTGTTTGCCCGCTTTCCCTTTCAGTTCGAGTCGGCCCTGCCGGCCCAGCTGCTGCGGCTCCGGCCCCAGTGGCTGCAGCACATCGGCAACCACACCGTGCTGGAGGACGACCAGGTGTTCCTGCATTGGCAGGAGCGGGTGCTGGAGCAGCGCGGTGGCAGCCAAGAGGCCAATCGCAACTGCTATCTCGCCACCAGCGCCGATCGCTACGTGCGCGCGCTGCACGACTGGCAGAACCGCTACGCCGGTGAGCCATTCCCGGGGCAACCGCTCACGCCCCGCCTCAACCGCGACCAGCTGATGGATCGCTACGAGGCCCACACCCGCCATTGCCGCAGCTGCTCCGCTGCCCTGCGGCAACTGCAGCGTCTCCACCAGATCGGCCTGGTGCTGGCGGGGCTGGGGCTGGCACTCACGGCCTGGATGGGGGCGAGCCCCGCAGGTGCCGTAGGGCTGCTGGTGGCGGCTGCAGCCGTGGGGCTGCGTTGGCAATGCAGCCGTTGGATCACGGGATTGCGCCGTGGCAGTGGCCTGGCGCCCCGCAATCGCTGAACCAGCCTCAGCGCCGCCCAGCCAACACAGCCCGCAACTTGCGCTCGAAGATCAGGCCGGCCGTCACCAGGGTGATGGCATTGGCGACCATCAACGGGCCATCCCCCGTGAGCAGGCCGTACACCCCCCACAGGGCAATACCGGCGGTGAACAGGGCATACATGCGCAGGGAAATGCCACGGGTATCGCCGCTGCGAATGGTCTTGAGCGCTTGCGGGATGAAGCTCACGGTGGTGAGGCTGGCGGCCACGTAGCCCAGGGCGGCGATGGCGGGGGGATGGGGGCTCACAGTGATGGTGCGCTCAGAAGGGACAGGGGGCCTGAAACAGCAGCGGCTCACCGCTGAAGGGATGCTGGAAGGCCAGGCCACAGGCATGCAGCCGCAGCCGATCCGATCGGGGTGCCCATGGCGAGCCATAGAGAGGATCCCCCAGGATCGGATGGCCCAGGGCGGCCAGGTGCACCCGCAGCTGATGGGAGCGGCCGGTATGGGGCGTGAGCTCCAGGCGGCTCCAGCCCTGATCCGGCGCCGCCCCCAGCCACCGCCAATCGGTGCGGCAGGCCTTGCCCGTGGGATCCGGGCCGTAGAGGGGAGGCCGGTGGCTGCGCTTGGCGATCGCCAGGGTGATGCTGCCTGCCGGCTCAAGCGGCACACCGGCCACATCGGCCCGGTAGGTCTTGCGCACCAGCCGTTGGGCAAACAGGCCACTCAGGGCCCGATGCAGCTCCGGGGTGAGCGCCAGCAACAGCACACCTGAGGTGTCGCGATCCAGGCGGTGCACCAGCTGGGCGGTGGGCCAGGTGCCATGCAGGCGGGTGAGCAGGGAATCGGCCAGGGCCGGGCCGAGCCCCGGCTGGCACAGCAATCCGGAGGGCTTATTCACCACCAGCAGATCACCCTCCGCTGCGATCAGCGAGGCCTCCAGCGCCGGCAACAGACCCTTCACTCCGCAATCAAGCGAGCAATTTGATTGCGGCCGTTGCCTTTGGCCAGATAGAGGGCCTGATCGGCCCGATAGAAAAGATCAGCGAAGCTGTGATCCGATGGCACCAGGTTGGTGAGCCCGCCACTGATCTGGGGGTGGTAATCGGAGTGGCTGAAGATGCCGCCCATGGCCGCCACATCGCTGCGAATCGCCTCGGCGATGGCCATGGCACTGCTGTCGTCACCATCCACCAGCAGCACGGCGAACTCCTCATCGCCAATGCGGCCGAACAGATCCTGCTCCCGCAGCCGCAACTGGGTGAGCTTGCAGACATCCATCAGCACCTGATCACCGGCCTGATGTCCCCAGCGGTGGTTGATCTGGCGGAAGTCGTCGATGTCGAAATTCAAGAGGAACAACCCGTGCCCCTGCTGGCTGGCCCGCTCCATCTCCTGCTGGCCCAGGCGGAAGAAGCTGGCTCGGTTGAACAGCCCCGTGACGGGACAGAGGTTGCTGACCCGGCGCAATTCGATCTCGCGCATCACCAGATCCGCCATCAGCTGCAGCATCTCCAGCTGATCGGCTTTGAGACTGCGGGGCTTCTGATCGATCACACAGAGGGTGCCGAGGTTGTGTCCCTCGGACGACTGCAACGGCGCACCGGCGTAAAAGCGAACATGGGGGGAGGTGAGCACCAAGGGATTGGTGCTGAAGCGCTCATCGGCGAGGGCATCGGGCACCACCAGCACGCCATCCGCCGCAATGGCATGGGCACAGAAGGCCATCTCCCGTGGGGTCTGGTTCACCACCAGGCCATGGCGAGCCAAGAACCACTGGCG
>JBIIQU010000147.1:0-4084 GCA_044341905.1 Vulcanococcus sp.
CCCTTGAAGATCGCCCTCTTCACCGAGACCTTCCTGCCGAAGGTTGACGGCATCGTGACCCGGCTCACCAAGACGGTGCAGCATCTGGTGGCGGCCGGCGATGAGGTGCTGATCTTCTGCCCCGAGGGCGCACCGGACACCTACATGGGTGCCCAGGTGGTGGGCGTGCCGGCCATGCCGCTGCCCCTCTACCCCGAGCTGAAGCTGGCCCTGCCCCGCCCGATGGTGTCCGAGGCGCTGGACGCGTTTCAGCCGGATCTGGTGCATGTGGTGAATCCAGCGGTGCTGGGCTTGGGGGGCATCTGGCTGGCCAAGAGCAAGGGCTACCCCCTGGTGGCGAGTTACCACACCCACCTGCCCAAATACCTGGAGCACTACGGCCTGGGGATGCTGGAGCCGGTGCTGTGGGAACTGCTTAAAGCGGCCCACAACCAGGCCCAGCTCAACCTCTGCACCTCCACCGCGATGGTGGCCGAGCTGAGTGAGAAGGGCATCCAGCACACGGCCCTATGGCAGCGGGGGGTGGACACCGAGCTGTTCCGCCCCGAACTGCGCAGCCAGGCCATGCGCGAGCGGCTGCTGGGCGGCCGCAGTGACAGCGGCAAGCTGCTGCTGTACATCGGTCGCCTCTCCGCGGAGAAGCAGATCGAGCGCATCCGCCCGGTGCTGGATGCCCTGCCCGAGGCCCGCCTGGCCCTGGTGGGTGATGGCCCCTTCCGCCAGCAGCTGGAAACCCTGTTTGCCGGCAGCGCCGCCACATTCGTGGGCTACCTGGCGGGAGAGGAGCTGGCCAGCGCCTATGCCAGCGCCGATGCCTTCCTGTTCCCCAGCAGCACCGAGACCCTGGGGTTGGTGCTGCTGGAGGCCATGGCGGCCGGCTGCCCCGTGGTGGGCGCCAACCGCGGCGGCATCCCCGACATCGTGAGCGATGGGATCAACGGCTGCCTGTACGAGCCCGATGGCCCCGACGGCGGTGCCGGCAGCCTCACGGCCGCCACCGAGCGACTGCTGGGGGATGCCAGCCAGCGCCAACAGCTGCGCCGCAACGCCCGGGACGAAGCTGAGCGCTGGGGCTGGGCCGGCGCCACCGAACAACTGCGGGGCTATTACCGCCAGGTGCTCAGCCAGCGACGGAGCCCCGCCCTGGCGGGCTGACGCCACGGAACCAGGTGGTCATCAGCGCCTTCACCATGGGGGCCGCCACGGTGCCGCCATAGCCGCCGCTGTTTTCGCCGAAGGCCACGATCACCAGGGTGGGTTTCTGGGCCGGGGCATAGCCCCCGAACCAGGCGTGGTCCGGCCGCGGTGGATCCTCGGCCGTCCCGGTTTTGCCCGCCACCGGAGGCAGGCTGGGGTCGTTGAGGATCGTGGCAGTGCCGTTGGTCACCACCTGGCGCAGGCCTTCGTGCAGCACCTTGAGGGTGGCGGGCTTGAGGCCGATCCAGGTGCGCTTGGTGGGGCGCTCCACCAGGTGAGGGGTCACCAACCAGCCGCCGTTGGCCACCGCCGCGTAGAGCCGCGCCATCTGCAGGGGCGTCACTGTCACGGCACCCTGGCCGATGGAGGAGGTGATGGTGTCCACGGGCGTCCAGGGCTCCCCGAGCACCTTCTTCTTCCAGGCCTGATCCCCCAGCAAACCAGGGGTTTCCTCATCCGCCAGCTCAATGCCCGTGAGGCTGCCGTAGCCCAGGCGCCGGGCAGCCTTGAACAGGCCATCGGGGCCCACCTTGAGGCCGAGCTGGTAGTAGAAGCTGTTGCTGCTCACCGCCAGGGCCATCCGGTGGCCGATGGAGCCGAAGGCACCATGGTCGCCGTAGCACTGGCCGTAGTAGCAGAAGGAATTCATCGTGGGCAGCGTGCCGTCCGCCGGTAGCGCCCCCGATTCGATCCCGGCGATGGTGGTCACCAACTTGAAGGTGCTGGCCGGCGGGAACCCCTGGAAGGAACGGTTCAACATCGGCGCCTCAGGCCGGCTGAGGGCATTCCACTGAGCCGTGGTGGGGCCCGTGGAGAACATGTTGGGGTCGAAATTGGGCCGGCTGGCCATGGCCCGGATGGCCCCGGTCTGGGGATCCATGGCGATGATCGCCCCCTTGCGCACCGTATCGAGGGCCCGCTCGGCGGCCTTCTGCAGCTCCAGATCCAGGGTGAGGCGCAGATCCTTACCCGCCTTGGCCTGCTTATCGCCCAGCACCCGCTGCACCTGGCCGGCCGCATTCACCTCCAGCTGCTGGCCGCCCCATTCACCACGCAGGTGCGATTCAAAGGCGCTCTCGATACCACTGCGACCGATCCGGTCCTGCACCCGATAGCCCTTCTCCTCGAGCTTGTCGTATTCCTCGGCCGTGATCGCGCTGGTGTAACCGAGCACATGGGAGCCAAGGCTGCCGTAGGGGTAGGCGCGCAGGTAGTCCACATCCACCTCGGCCCCCTTCAAGGTGGAGGCCTGCTCGCGGAAGCGCAGCACCTGCTCCGGCTTGAGGCTGTGGGCCAGCTCAATGCGATAGCCCTCGTCGTTGGCACCGGCCTGGCGCTTCTGATCCAGCAGCGGGGCAGGAATTCCGGTAACGCTGGCGAGCTGGCCGCGCAGGGCCGGCCACTGGGCGGCACTCACCTGCCGGGGCTGGATGTAGAGGTTGTAGGTGAGCTGGCTGGACACCAGCACCTGACCATGGCGATCCAGGATCCGGCCCCGCATCGGGTTGCGGGGCACCAGGCGGATGCGGTTTTCATCGGCGCGGGCACGGTTCTCGCTGCCGTGCACCAGCTGCAACCAGGCCAGGCGCAAGCCCATGGCGCCGGCCAGGGCCACCACCAGAGCCAGCAGGATCGCCGGCTGCTGCTGCATGCCGGAATGGCGATGGGAGGTTGGCGCCAGACCCACGGGCCTCAGGCTCCCTCAGCGGCCAGGCGCTGCTCCAGCACCGCGAGCCGCTCGGCGATGCGGCCGAGGGTGCGCTGCAGCTCGCTGTGGTCGCTGGCGCCCAGCTCGGGGGAGGCCATGGCCGCAGGAGCATCGGGAACGGTTTCCACGCTGACCCGCATCACGGGATTGCCCAGACCCGGCTGCAGGCGATCCAAGCCATCGCGGACGCTGCGCGCCGCCGCATCACCCTCCTGCTTGAGCTGGCCCAGGGGATCGGCGGTGGTGGTGAAGGCCTCCACCACATCCTTGGCGCCGCCGCGGCGGGCCCGCTCCACCACAGCCATGCCCACGGGGAGCACCTCCTGCATCAGGGCCAGGCGCAAGCTATCGAGGGGATCAGCCGCCATGGTGAGCCGGTCGTGCCGGGAACCTCAAGGAGTCCCAGTCTGCAGTGCCCAGGAACCCGGCGGCGCTCAGGGCTGGCGCTCGATGCCGGGCTGCACGATCTGCTGGCGGCAGAACTGCTGGCTCCCCAGCCACCAGCCACCAGCCCCAGCCAGCACCAGCAGGGCACTCATGGGCAGCAAGGCCTGGCGGGTCACGGGCAGGATCAGCCACTCGCCCCAATCCCGCAGCACCCGCTCACGGTCGAAACGGCGGCGTTCGTTGTCCAGCTGCTGCTGGCGGCGCTTGAGTGACTTGGCCACCCAGCGCTCAAACGAGCGCTTCTTGGTGACAGCCATCTTGCGCTCCACTTCGAGCAGATGCCCCGCACTGAGCTCGGGGTTGAAGGTGCTGATCAGCTCCAGGCTCTTGAGGAACATCTCCACGGCGCCATCCTTGATGGCGGCGTCCTCCGGGGCGAGCAGATCCCAGGCCAGCTCGGGATAGAAGCGGGTGCGGTTGCTGCTGATCTGCTCCTCCGGCAGCTGGCCCGGCTCCCGCAACCAGCGGTCGGTGTTGGCGTCAAAACGCCGCCAGTAGAGGAAGGGATTGAGGTAAATCACCTTGCCAGCCAGCTCAATGCTGTCCTGCTGAAGACGGCGCTGCAGCTGGAGGTCCTGCTGAGGGGCGGCGGTCAAGGCACCAGGGCTGGGGGCCCCGAGGGTAACGGAGCCCATCGGGACCCGCCAGCTCAGCTCACTCCCATTCGATCGTGCCGGGGGGCTTGCTGGTGATGTCCAGCACCACCCGGTTCACGCCCTTCACCTCGTTCAC
>JBIIQU010000148.1:0-4058 GCA_044341905.1 Vulcanococcus sp.
GCTGGAGGCCACCCATGGTGCCGGCGAGGATGTGGCCTTTCTCGATCGCTGGGGCTACGACGCCGCGCAACGGGCGGCCATTGCGGAGGCTGTGCTGGCGGTGGCGGAGGGTTGAAGCCCATCAAAAAAGCGCCCCATTCGGGGCGCTCAGCGGATGTCAGCGGTTCCACTGAACCGGCCGCAGGAGATCAGTCGCGGCGGCTGCCGCCGTTGAGGGCGATCACCAGGCGGAGGATGAAGATGAACAGGTTGATGTAGGTGAGGTACATCCCCAGGGCACCGGCAAGGTACTGGTCGTCGTTGTAGGTGCGGGGCATCGTGTAGAAGTCCACGAAGGCGGCGCCCACGAACAGCACGGTGCCGAAACCGGCGATCAGCAGTTCCATGCCGCCCATGCCGAAGCCGGGCACAAAGATGCCGCCGATGATCTGAACGAACATCGCGATCACCAGGCCGAGGATGCCCAGGCCCACTACCCCGCTGAGGGCCTGGCCGACGCTGTCGCTCATGCGGCGACCCATCACCGAGGCCGCCACGAAGGTGACGCCGGTGGCCAGGGCGGCGGTGCCGATCGCTCCGATACCGGCGGTACCGATGGCCATGGCCACGATGCCGCTCAGGGTGAAACCGGTGAGCAGGCTGTAGGCGGTGAGCAGCGGCAGGGCCGTGCTGTTATTGCCCTTCATGGCCACGTTCTGGGCCACGAAGAAGAGGATGAAGTTGCCGATCAAGGCCACCCAGAACAGCGGCATGAACAGGGCCGGGCTGCTGGCCATCAGGGCCAGGCCACCCATCACGCCTCCGGCGGTGAGCACCATGCCGCCACCCACATAGGGCAGCGCCTTGTTCACCACATTGGGCCCCACAAGGGCGCTGGATTGCGCCTCGCGGATGGCCTCCTGGAAATTGCTGCTGGCCGGCATGGCACAGGGGGATCACTGCGTTCATCCTGCCAGCGCTGGCCAGGTTGCGTCGGCTGTTCCTGTGCGGATCCCCCTATCTGTTGCGTTGGGGCGGGGCGTTGGGGCGGTGGCGTTGGAATCTCTGGATCGTGGGGCCTGCTTCAGGCGTGATCGCCTGGCTCAGGTTGTGATCCCGGCCAGAGCCGCACACTCACCACGGCAACGCCTGTGCCGATGCAGGATTCAAGGAAGCGCAGCAGCGCATTGAGGCCCTGGCTGAGCTTGGGATCCAGGCTGCCCGTCACCATCACCACGATCACGGTGATGGCCGCCAGGCGGCCATGGCTCGGGATGTTCACGGCGGTGCAGAGCAACACCGTGGCGAAGATCGCCAGGGCCATGCCCAGCGGGTGAAAGGGCAGCAGGGTGAGGTAGACCGCGCTGGTGATGGCGCCGATGGCCGATCCCAGGATGCGCAGCGATGCGGAGGAGGTGGTGTCCCGGCGGGTGGCCTGGGTAACCACGATCGCCGAGATCGCCGACCAGAGGCCGCCGATCTTGGGTAGATAGCCGGGAAACAGGCTGGTGAACCAGAAGCCGAGCAGGTAGGCCACCAGGGCCGCCACGGCGATCTCTGCGGGAATGCGCAGTCGCTCAGTGCTGGTCATGGTTGCTGGCGGCTGTGCGGCCCATCGAATCGCTTCCTGGCAACGGGTGCCAGCCTGTTGGCATCCCGGTGCGCATAGGCGTTCACCAGCCGCTGCACCAGCGGATGGCGCACCACATCGGCCGCGGTGAGGCGGCAGATCGCCACGCCCTCCACCCCCTCCAGCACCTCGGCCGCCTCGATCAGGCCGCTGAGCTGGCCGGGGGGCAGGTCGATCTGGGTGGGGTCGCCCGTCACCACCATGCGGGAGTTTTCACCCAGCCGGGTCAGCACCATGCGCATCTGGGCGGTGGTGGTGTTCTGGGCTTCGTCGAGGATCACAAAGGCATCCGCCAGGGTGCGGCCGCGCATGTAGGCCAGCGGCGCCACCTCGATCACGTTCTTCTCCAGCAAAGCGGCCGTGCGCTCTTGGCCCAGGAGGGCATGGAGGGCGTCGTAGAGGGGGCGCAGGTAGGGATCCACCTTCTGCTGCAGATCACCGGGCAGAAACCCCAGCCGCTCGCCGGCCTCCACCGCCGGGCGGGTAAGGATCAGCCGCTCCACCTTGCGTTCCTGCAGCATTCGCACGGCCTGCACGGTGGCGAGGAAGGTCTTACCGGTGCCAGCGGGTCCCAGGGCGAGGGTGAGATCGTGGCGCTCGATCGCCTCCACGTAGCTCTTCTGCTTGAGCGTGCGCGGGCGCAGCAGTTTGCCGCTCTGGCTGCGAGCCAGCACCTGTTTGCCGAGCTGTTGGTGCTCTTCCCCTCGGCCGGTATCGAGGGCGCTGAGGGCTGTTTGCACGTCCACCTGGCTCAGCGTCTGCCCCTCCTGCCAGAGGGGACGCAGCAGCTCCACTAGCCCGGCAGCCCGCTCCAGCTGGCTCGGGCGACCCCGCAGCTGCAACGACAAACCCCGCAACACCAAGGAGGCGCCAGTCAGGGCTTCCAGGCGATGCAGGGTTGCTTCAGCATCCCCGGCCAGGGCCATGGCGGCATCCTGATCGGGGAGGTCAATGGAGAAGGTCTGGAGGGTGTCAGCCCCGGACATGGGGCGGAGCCTCAGGCTTCAGCGGCGTCTTCGGCGGGGGCGGCAGCAGCAGCTGCGGCGGCTTCTGCAGCGGCAGCTGCCTCGGCGGCCTTGGCCTCAGCGGCTTCCTTGGCGGCCTGCTTAGCGGCAGCTTCACGGGCGGCGGCCTGCTTGGCCTGACCCACGATTACGGAAGCGCGCACCTTCTTCTCCACCAGGCCGCCCTTCTCGAGCAGGCTCAGCACGGAGTCGGTGGGTTGGGCGCCCTGTTCAAGGCGAGCGCGGATGGCCTCAGCGTTGAGGCGAGCTTCCTTGGTGCGGGGGTTGTAGAAGCCCAGCTCCTCGAGGGGACGGCCGTCACGACGGGACGTGCTGTTGGTGGCCACGAGACGGAAGCTCGCTTCCCGCTTCTTACCGAACCGCTTCAGGCGGAGCTTGATCATCGTGGCCTTGCCTTGCTGACTGGATAAAGGGGCGGAATCCGTAGGCGGAATCGCGCGCCAAACGACAACAATACCCTGCGGGGTGGTTGGCCTCAGAGCTGCCCGAATCCCTTGCGCTTCTTGGCGGGTTTGGGGGGCTTGCCCATGCCGCCAGTGGGCATGCCGCCGGGGAATCCCCCCATGCCCGGGAAGCCACCACCCATGCCGGGCATCCCAGGCATCCCAGGCATCCCAGGCATGCCGCCCCGGGTCATCTGCTGCATGAAGCCGCGCATCTTCTGGAAGTCGGCCAGCACCTTGTCCACATCGGCGGGGCTGTGGCCGCAGCCCCCGGCGATGCGCCGCCGCCGTGAGGGCTGGGAGGCCAGCAGTTCCGGCTGCTGCCGCTCGGCCTCCGTCATCGAGCCGATCATCGCCTCGATCTTCTTGAGCTGCTCCTCGCCCTGCTTGAGCATGCCGTCGTCGATCTTGTTCATCCCGGGGATCAGCTTCATCAGGCCGCCCAGGGAGCCCATGCGCTTGATCAGGCGCATCTGCTGCAGGAAGTCGGAGAAGTCGAAGCTGGCTTCCTGGAGCTTCTGCTGCATGCGGGCCACATCGGCCAGCTCCACCTCCTTCTGGGCCTTCTCCACCAGGGTGAGCACATCCCCCATGCCCAGGATGCGGCTGGCCATCCGCTCGGGGTGGAAGGGCTGCAGCGCCTCCACCTTCTCGCCGGTGCCGATGAACTTGATCGGCGCGCCGCTCACCTTGCGGATCGAGAGGGCGGCGCCGCCGCGGGAGTCGCCGTCGAGCTTGGTGAGCACGGCGCCGGTGATGCCCACCTGCTCGTGGAAGGCGCGGGTGAGTTCGGCGGCCTCCTGGCCGATCATCGAATCCACCACCAGCAGCACCTCATCGGGGCTGCAGGCCTCCCGGATCCGCACCATCTCCTCCATCATCGATTCATCGATTTGGAGGCGGCCGGCGGTGTCCACCAGCACCGTGTCGAAGCCTTCGGCCTTGGCTTTTTCGATGCCGGCGGCGGCGATCGCTTCCGGC
>JBIIQU010000149.1:0-4042 GCA_044341905.1 Vulcanococcus sp.
GCCGCGGGTGGAACCGGTGAGCTGCAGCGGCTTCGCCGATGCGGTGATCCGCCACTTCGACAACGCCGGCTGGCAACCGGCCGACGAGGAGATCGATCTGTGATCAAGGCGGCCAACAGGCTCAGGCCTGCATGAGCGAGGGAACCAGCCGCCTCACGCTGGTGGGCTGGGTGCTGGTGCTCACGGCCCCGCTGCTCGGCTACGCGCTGGCCCAGACCACTGGGTTCAGCGTTCAGGCCTCGATTTTCAGCGCTCTGATGCTGGCCACGGGGCTCCTCTGGATGTTCAGCCTCGTTCCGGAATTTGCAGCACCGCTCGTACCGATTGTGGGCAGCCTGTTCGTGGGCCTGGCCCCACCCCAGGTGGCCCTCTCGGCATTCGCCTCGCCGAGCATGTTGTTGCTGGTGGGCGTATTTGCCCTCTCCGCCACGATCAGCACATCGGGTTTGAGCTACCGCCTGATCCTGCACCTGCTGGTGAGGCTGCCAGATACACCGACATGGCATCAGCTAACGCTGCTCGGTTCCGGCTATCTGCTCTCGCCGATGGTGCCATCGTCGAATTCGCGCATCGCCCTGCTCAAACCGCCCTACCAGAACATGGTGGAGGCACTGGGGCTACCTACGGGTGGGCCGGGGATCACCGCTCTGCTGGCGGCCTTATTCGGTGGCTCGATTTTGTGCGGCCCCATGCTGGCCACCAGCAAGTCTTCCAATATTGCCGCGCTCAATTTATTACCGCAACAACTGCAAACCGAATTCAACGGCAGCTTCTGGTTAGTGGCGGCACTGGTTGCCCTGATGGTGGTAACCGCCTGCCAGCTGCTTGTCACCGCCAGGCTGTTTCCACAGCAACGGAATGCACCCCTACCACGCAGGCAGTTGCTCCAAACAGTGGCAGCAATGCCGCCCCTTTCTGCAGCCGAATGGACGGCCACAGCCAGCTTTCTTTTTTTCGTAATCGGCAGCGCCACGGTGGGTTGGCATCACCTCAGGCCGCCCTATCTGGCAGGTTGCGTCCTGCTGGCGCTGTTGCTCAGCGGCAGCATGCAGCGGGGAGATTTTCGCCGCGCTGTGGACTGGCCCCAGATCTGGTTCCTGCTGGGCATCGACAGCATGGTGAAGATCATGGATTACCTCGGGTTGCAACAGGCGCTCGCCGAGAAGATGCGTGCGGCCCTCAACGTTGCCAACGGCAACAGTCTGGCGTTCATCGCTGTGGCGTTGCTGGTGACCCTGACGCTGCGCCTGGTGCTACCCGTTACCGCCGGAGCACTCAGTGCCACCGTGATCCTGCTGCCAATCGCAGCAGCCCAATCGATCCATCCCTGGATCGCGGTGTTCTGCGCAGCGATGTTCACCGACATCTCCTTTTTTCGGTATCAAGGCAGCAACGGCATGCTGCAGCTCGTCTCCGACGGACTGATCGACGACGTCGACAGATCACGCTTCATGCAATACACCCTCTGGATGAATGGCGCACGGGTGCTCGCCGTGGTGGCCTCCATTCCCTGGTGGGAACACCTGGGCCTGCTCTGAAGCCATGGCCATGGGGACGCGATGCAAAAACCTGCTGGTCGTTGCTTGCCTGCTGAGCTTTGTGGTGCTGCTGGGTGCCTTCAACGCCACCAAGGCACGAATTCTGGTGGTCCACTCCCAAGCCGCTGACTCCCCCTGGGTTCAGGCCGTGGATGCAGGCATGCGGCAGGCCCTCGACAGCAACCGGCGGCCGGTGAGCGTGAGCTGGATGTATCTCGATCTGGCAGCCCCGACATCCCGAAATCGAGACCCCCAGGCCACAGCTGCCCTGCAACGCATGCTGGAGACCGTCGATCCCGATGTGCTGATCGCCGTGGATGACGAGGCCAATGCGCTGATCTCCCGCACGGTGCTGGGAGCTCAGGCAACCCGCATCCTGTACGTCTCACTCGACAGGCCACCCGAGAGCTACGGCTATCAGGGCTCCTCTCAAGTGTCAGGCATCACCGAGGCCCTGCCGCTGGCAGCAATTCGCGATGCCGCGACCACCCTCTTCAGCGACCGGCCGCCCCGCGCCGCCGTGATCGGGGTCGACACGCCAACCGGCCGTGCCGAGCTGGCCCAGGTGCAGGCCTTCGACTGGGGTGGAGTGACCATCACCGACTCCAGGCTGGTCGCAAGCGCGCCGGCCTGGCGCGAGTTTGTGTCCCTCACCCAGGCCGATCTGCTGGTGGTGCTCAGCACCCATGCCCTGCCAGAAACCAGCGGCAGGCTCACACCCGCCGACCAACTGGTGCGTTGGACCCAGCAACGATCTGGGGCGCTGCCGATCGGCAGCCAGATCGACTTTGTTCCCATGGGAGGGGCCCTCAGCTTTGCGCCACCCCCAGCGGTATTCGGCCAGCAGGCCATCCATGACGCCCTCAACTGGCTCGATGCGCGCAGCAGCCCAGGCGCACCAGCTCCGACAACGGTTGACCACTTTCAGGTGGGGCTTCGCTCGAGCGCCCTGGCCGCCCGCGGCCTGCGGCTGCCGCCCATCTACACCGAAGCGGCCCGGGAGGCCGGGGCCCTGTATCCCTGATCAGCCATCGCCCCGCGGGGGATCGCGCCTGAATTCGCGATGATGCAATCATCCGTGGACATCGCACCCTTGTCTGCCGCCACCGACCCCTGCGTCCATTGCGGCTTCTGCCTGCCCAGCTGCGCCAGCTATCGGGTCATGGGCACGGAGATGGATTCGCCCCGGGGCCGCATTCATGCCCTCAAGGCGATCGAAGCCGGCGAGCTCACGCTCGACGCCACGGTGGCCAGCCATTTCGACAGCTGCCTGGGCTGCTTGGCCTGCGTGAGCGCCTGCCCCTCGGGCGTGCGCTACGACGAACTGATCGAAGCCACCCGCCCGAAGCTGAACGCGCCCGAGCTGCGCACCCCGGCCCAGCGGGCCTTCCGCCAACTGCTGTTGGCCCTGCTCCCTTACCCCAACCGGCTGCGGGCGGTGCTGGCTCCCCTGCGGGCCTATGCCGGCACGCCGCTGCAGGCCCTGGCCCGTCGCAGCGGCCTGCTACGCCTGCTGGGGCCCCAGATCGAGGCGATGGAGCAGCTGCTGCCGCCTCTGGCGCCCGACGCCTTCCAAGCCAGCTTCCCGCCGGTGGTGCCGGCCCAGGGCGAGCGCCGGGCGCGGGTGGGGCTGGTGCTGGGCTGCGTGCAGCGGCTGTTTGACCCTGCCGTGAACCGCGCCGTGGTGGAAGTGCTGAGCGCCAACGGCATCGAAGTGGTGATCCCGCCGGATCAGGGCTGCTGCGGCGCCGTGACCCATCACCAGGGCGAGCTAGAGCACACCCGGCAGCTCGCCAGCGCCGTGATCAGCAGTTTTGCGGGCGTGGGCCCACTCGATGCGGTGCTGGTGGCGGCTTCCGGCTGCGGCCACACCCTCAAGGCCTACGCCACCATCCTCAGCAGCGAGCGCGGCGGTGCCTTTACATCCCAAGTGCGGGACGTTCACGAATTCCTGGCGGCCCTGGGCCTGAGCGAGGCCTTCCGGGCCCAACTGGCGCCCCTGGCCCATGCCGACGGCAGCCCCGCCAGCGCCGAGCGTCCCCTCGCAGTGGCCTATCACGACGCCTGCCACATGCTCCACGGCCAGGGCATCAGTGCCGAGCCCCGCGCCCTGCTGCGCCAGATCCCGCACCTAGTGCTGCGTGAGGCCACGGAGGCGGGCGTGTGCTGCGGCAGTGCCGGCATCTACAACCTGGTGCAACCGCAGGAGGCCGCGGAACTGGGGCAGATCAAGGCGGCCGACCTGGCCGGCACCGGCGCCGAGCTGGCCGCCAGCGCCAACATCGGCTGCACCCTGCAGATCCGCCGCCACATGGCTGAGCAGGCGCATCCAATCCCGGTGCACCATCCGATCGAGCTGCTGCAGCGCAGCTGGCGAACCGGCGGCCGTTAGGCCGGGCGCTGCAGACGCCGCAGGCGCAGGTCGCTCACCGAAGCGATGGCGTCGCGATCGGCACTGAAGCTAACCAGCACGGCCCCGAAGGCGCCCGCTGCCACACATCCAC
>JBIIQU010000150.1:0-4030 GCA_044341905.1 Vulcanococcus sp.
CACCTTGAAGTCCTTGGGAAGGAACCCGCGGATGGTGCGGGCCTTCGTGGGGCTCTCGACGATGACCAGCGTGTGCGCCACAGGCAGGCGTAAAACCGCTTCCCTCTTTATCGCACCGGCGAACCACCCTGGCGACCCACCCGGGACAGAAGGCGACCAAACCCAAACGCCAGCGCGGCTAAAGTCCGCCTCAACGGGTGCCCCTTCCCAGCTGTGATGTCTCTCCTGGCGGCCGCTGCTTCCGCCACCGACCCCGCTAGCCCCCTGGGCCCCATCACCTCTCTGCAGCTCAACGCTGGTGCCATCGCCCCTGAAGGTGCGGTGCTCCTGGCGATGGTGGCCTGCCTGCTGGTGGACCTGGCCGGCGAGAAGGTGGCCAGCAAGTGGGTTCCGGTGTTGTCGTACCTGGGTCTGGGCACGGCCCTGGTGCTGCTGGCCCTCCAGTGGGATGCAGCCCCCCTGATGCCCTCCTTTCTGGGCTCGTTCCTGGCGGACAACCTCGCCATCGCCTTCCGGGCTGTGGTGGCGGCGTCCACGCTGCTGTCACTGCTGATCAGCTGGCGCTACGTGGAGCGGGCCGGCACACCGGTGGGGGAATACACCGCGATCCTGCTGGCGGCCACCCTCGGGGCGATGCTGCTGTGCGGCTCCACCGACCTGGTGAGCATTTTCGTGTCGCTGGAAACCCTCTCGGTGGCCAGCTATCTGCTCTCGGGCTACATGAAGCGGGACGCCCGCAGTTCCGAGGCAGCGCTCAAATACCTTTTGGTGGGTTCTGCCGCAGCGGCGGTGTTCCTCTACGGAGCCTCCCTTCTCTATGGCCTCACCGGCGGTGAGACCAGCCTGGAAGCCGTGGGCCTGGCCCTGCAGACCAGCACCACGCCCGTGGCGGCGCTAGCTCTGGTGTTCGTGCTGGCCACGGTGGCCTTCAAGATCGCCGCCGTTCCCTTCCACCAGTGGACCCCGGATGTGTACGAGGGCTCGCCCACCCCGGTGGTGGCCTTCCTCTCGGTGGGTTCCAAGGCGGCGGGTTTCGCCCTGGCCTTGCGCATCCTGGTGGGCTGCTTTGAACCCTTTGAAGCCCAGTGGAAACTGCTGTTCACCGTGCTGGCCATCCTGAGCATGGTGCTCGGCAACGTGGTGGCCCTGGCCCAGACCTCCATGAAGCGGATGCTGGCCTACAGCTCCATCGGCCAGGCCGGCTTCGTGATGATTGGCCTGGTATGCGGCACCGAAGACGGCTATTCCGCGATGGTGCTCTACATGGCGGCCTACCTGTTCATGAACCTGGGGGCCTTCGCCTGCATCATCCTGTTCTCGCTGCGCACCGGCAGCGACCGCATCTCTGACTACGCCGGCCTCTATCAGAAGGATCCACTGATCACGCTGGGGCTCAGCCTCTGCCTGCTCTCGCTCGGCGGCATCCCGCCCATGCTGGGCTTCTTCGGCAAGATCTACCTGTTCTTCGCCGGATGGGCTGATCACCAATACCTGCTGGTGGTGGTGGGCTTACTCACCTCGGTGATCTCCATCTACTACTACATCTCCGTGATCAAGATGATGGTGGTGAAGGAGCCTCAGGAGGCCTCCGATGTGGTGAAGAACTATCCCGCCTTGAGCTGGAACATTGCTGGCCTGCAACCCCTGCGGGCTGCCCTGATTTCCTGCGTGGTGATCACCGCCGTGGGCGGCATCCTTTCCAACCCCCTGTTCAACTGGGCCAGTGGCGCCGTTGCCGGCACGCCCATGCTGCAAAAGGCCCTCGCTGCAGCCGGCAGCCTGCCGGTGGGCTGATGCCCGATCTGGTCAGGTCAAGCCCAAGCCTCGGCCCCGTGGTGGCCGAACTCCAGCACGTGCGCAAGGTGTACGGCCAGGGCGACACGGCCGTGGCCGCCCTCGACGACCTCTGCATGACGGTCCAGCGGGGGGAATATCTGGCGGTGATGGGCACATCCGGCTCCGGCAAGAGCACGGCGATGAACATCCTTGGCTGCCTCGACCGGCCCAGCAGCGGCAGTTACTGGCTGAATGGCACCGCCGTGGAAGGCCTCAGCGACGATGCCCTGGCAGACCTGCGCAACCGCGAACTGGGCTTCGTGTTTCAGCAGTTCCACCTGCTGCAGGAGCTCACGGCTCTGGAGAACGTGATGCTGCCGATGGTCTACGCCGGCGTGCCGGCGGAGGAACGACGCCAGCGAGGTGTTGCCGCCCTGGAACGGGTGGGACTGGGGGAGCGCCTGCACAACAAACCGAACCAGCTCTCCGGCGGGCAGCAACAACGGGTGGCCGTGGCCCGGGCCATCATCAACAACCCGAATCTGCTGCTCGCGGATGAACCCACCGGCGCCCTCGATTCCCGCACTACCAAGGAAGTGCTGGACCTGTTCGATGAACTGCACCAGGCCGGCATGACCGTGCTGTTGGTGACCCACGAGCACGATGTGGCCGCCAGGGCCCAGCGGGTGGTGCACTTCCACGACGGCCGGCTGGTGGACAGCGGCGCCGGGTCGCAGGCCTAACTGGCGGAGGGATTGGGCCGCTCCAGGCTCTGCAGCAATTGCCCCATCAACAGGGCAATGGCATCGCGCCCCTTGATCCCGCCGCCGGGATCGAGCTCGCCGGGGTCCATGGCCAACCAGCCCCCTTGGGCGGGCTGGCGCAACTCAAAGTGCAGGTGCGGGCCCGTGCTCAGGCCCGTGCTGCCGACACGGCCCACCACCTCGCCCTGGCGCACGATTTCGCCGGTTTTCACATAGAGCTCCGAGAGGTGCCCATAGAGGGTGCGGCGCAGGGGGCGCTGGTGCTCGATCTCCACTGCCAGGCCATAGCCCCCGGCCAGACCACTGCTCACCACCCGGCCCGATAACGCCGCCACCACCGGCGTGCCTTCAGGGGCCCCGAAATCCTGGCCGGCGTGCATGCGCAAATAGCCCAGCACCGGGTGCATGCGCCAGCCGAAGGTGCTGGTGAGGGGGGCATCGCCGATCAGGGGGAACAGCAGCCGGCGATTGCCGTTACCGAGCAGGGGCGAGGGCCGCGGACTCACGCGGAACACACTGGCCAGGTTGAAACTTCCGCCTTCACCAGCCAGCAACGCGGACACCGGCACCGTGAGGGGCGGCAGGGGCAGGCCGTCAGCACCAATGCGGCCGTAGCCAGCCCCGCCCACCAGATGATCCCCCATGGACGTGCCACGCCGTCCCCAGCGGATGGCCACGCCGCTGCGGCACTCCTGGCTGGAGAGGGCTCCGGTGCGGCAAGCCCGCTGGTGGGCGCCGACATCCAGGGGCTGCATCGCACCGCCCCCGCCCTGCAGGCGAGCCCGCTCCATCGGACTCACCACCCCCTCACGCACCAGCTCATCGAGGGATTGATCAAAGCGGCGCGGGGCCACCCCACCCAGCTGGTCCAGATTGGGCCGCAGCGGTGCCTGGGGCGGAGCCGCTGGCAGCACCGGTGCCAGGGGAGCGGTGGAGCCACTGGGCAGGCTTCGCTCCGGCGAGGCTGGCGACGGCGTTGCGGCCTCGAGCTGCGCCCAGGCCAAGCCACCCCCCAAGAGGGCCGGCAGAGCGGCCAAGAGACTCAGGGGTTGGAGGCGAGGCAAAGCAGCCGCAAACAAATCGCCTGCCACTTTAGAAACGCCGCTGCAGCAGAGCCACGGCAGTGCCGCGGCGGAGGCGCAGGCCGCCATCGGCCGCCAGGCCCGCCACACTCCAGCGCTGCCCCTCGTGCTCCAGCCACTCCGGACGCCAGAGGCGCTGCTCCGCCTGGCGCCGCACCAGTTCGGGCTGGCCGGCGGCAGCGGCGGCCCACTCAAGCCCCCGCAGCAGCCGCGCCGCCAACCGCTCCGGCTGGGCCTGCGGATGCCGGCGATGGCCAAGCGACTCCGCCAGGGGGATGCCACCGGCTGGCACGCGGTTCACCCCATTGAGACCCACCCCCAGCTGGGCGTAGAGCACCCGGCCGCCGCGCCAACGCAACCGCGGCAGGCTCCCCGCCAGCTTGCGGCCATCGAGCAGCAGATCGTTGG
>JBIIQU010000151.1:0-4017 GCA_044341905.1 Vulcanococcus sp.
GCGCCTTTACCCAAGCTGCATGGCGTCAGCTGGTGAATCTCCGGTAGCCCCCGCCGCTCAGCCCTGGGAGCGGCGGGGCAGGCCCAGGATGTTGCGGTCGCCCAGTAGTTCGCACACCGCGTAGGCCGCGGGCAGGTTCGCCACCCGGCGCCATTCGCCGCGGGGATCATTGCCGCGGCTCACGACGTACCCACCGCAGCCATCCCTGGTGATGCGGCAGCCATCGCCGGTGAGATTAACCAGTTGGAACTGTTCGCCCATTGTGGCGGCCCAATTGATCCGTTTCTAGATCTTTTGCGAGCCGTGGGAACTGTGTTTTGGGCAGACGCAATCAAACGTGAGCCAGGTGGAATAGTTCCTTAAATCTCCCTGGTGGTTGCGGCAATCTCGGCGATGCCTAGAGCCGCAGGGGCAGTCGGTTGGGGTTCGGGCCCCTTCAGCTGCCCGCCATCAACACCTGGCTCACTGGGTTGAGGATTTCAGCGCTGATCTCCCACTCCAGGCTGCTGTTCACCCCCGGCGGGCCGGAGAAGCTGCCGCTGATGGCGGCGGTGAGGTCGGACTGGGAGGATGTGGCCACGGGGATGTAGCGGTCGTCCACGGCCCCTTGGCCGCTCGGATCAAAGCCTCGCCAGCCGGCGCCCTGGAGGTACACCTCGGCCCAGGCGTGCAGGTCGTAGCGCTGCGGTTTCGGCTCCACCAGGTGGTAGCCGCTCACGAAGCGGGCCGGCAGGCCCATGCTGCGACAACACTCGATCATCAGCATCGCCAGGTCGCGGCAGGAGCCCACCCGCTCCTTGAGCGTGCGGCCGGCCGGCCAGGCCGGTCCCACATGGCGCTGGGTGTATTTCACTCGGTCTTGGATGATCTCCACCAGCTGCTGCAGGAAGGTGAGGCTGCGCTGGTCGCTGCCCATCAAGGCCTCCTGGGCCAGATCGGCGGCCGAGGCGTCGTGCTGGCCGTTGGGCAACCAACCCTGCAGGTTGCTGAGCAGATCGGGGTTGAGTTTGCCGATGGTCACGGGTAGCCGGGCCATGTCCTCATCGAGGCAGGCCTCGATCAGCGGCGGGTTGTAGGTCTCCACCTCGGAGGTGGCCACCACGCTCAGGTGGTCGCTCTCGCCGAGGAAGCGGGCCCGGGTGATCGTGTCCCCACCGGCCGCCAGCAGGTCGTAGAGCTGGCTGGGGTCCGGGCTCACCTGCAACTGATGGGTGATCAGCCGCTGAAAGCCGTGGGGCCGCGGCCGCAGGCAGAAGCGATGGGGGCCGAGCAGCACCGGCTCGCTGTAGCGGTAGTCGAACCGGTGGATCAGGCGGGCGCGCATGCCAGGTCGGGGCTTGAGGCGGAGGAGGTTTGGCTGTTGGGCTCGGCGCCGCTGGCGAGGGCCGTGGGCATCACGAAGTAGCGATCGTGAATCAACCCATGCAGGGTATTGAGATCCCCCTGCAGGGCGTCGATGGCTTCATGCAGTCCGCCGGCCACCAGTTCATCGATGCGGCTGTAGCTCCAGCGGGCCAGCATCAGCCCACTGAGGCATTCCAGGTCGTCCGGGGCACCTGGGAGGGCCCGACCATGCACCACCTGCAGGGTTTCGTTGATGCGCTCCAGGCAGTAGCGCACCGAGCGGGGAAACACCGGGTCGAGCAGCAGGAAGGAGGCCACCGCCTTGGGGGCGATCATCTGCTGCTGTGACTGGCGAAACATCTGATAAGCGCCGGCGCTGCGCAGCAGGGAGATCCACTGCAGTTCATCCAGTACGCCGCCCACCTCTTCGGGGCTGGGCAGCAGCAGGAAGTACTTCACATCGAGGATGCGCGTGGTCTTGTCGGCCCGCTCGATCAGCCGGCCGAGGCGGCTGAACTGCCAGGAGAGGTCGCGGCTGAGGGTGGCGTCGGTGACGCCATAGAACAGCTGGCAACCGCGGCGAATGTCGCGCAGTTGTTCCTGAGGGGGTTGGTCCCAGAAGCTGTCGCTTTCCAGCAGGGTCCAGTAGAGGCTGTTGATCTGTTCCCACATCTCCGTGGTGATCACATCCCGGATCTGGCGCGCGTTCTCCCTGGCCCAGGCGATGCAGTTCACGATGCTGCTGGGGTTGTCTTCCGCTCGCACCAGGAACTCCACCACCTGGGCGGGGCCGCCATCGGGGTAAAGGGCATCGAACAGTTCGCGATCGCCGCTGGCATCGATCAAGGGGAGCCAGGGCTCGGCACTGCCGGGAGGGCAGTCGAGCGCCATGGCTTCACTCACCTCCACGAAGCGGGAGATGTTCTCCGCCCGCTCCACATACCTATTGATCCAGTAGAGCGAATCGGCAACACGGCTCAGCATGCGGGCACCTCCTGCTCGTCCACAATCCAGGTGTCCTTGCAGCCACCACCCTGGGAGGAGTTCACCACCAGGGAGCCCCGCTGCAGGGCCACCCGGGTGAGCCCCCCGGGACTCACCCAGGCCCCCTTGCCCCGCAACACGTAGGGCCGCAGATCCACATGGCAGGGATAGAGCTCCCCATCGCTCAGCGATGGCACGGTGGAGAGTTCCAGGGTGGGCTGGGCGATGAAATTGCGGGGATTGGCCTTGATCTTCTCGGCAAATTCGAGGATCTCGCTCTGGCTGGCGTGGGGGCCGATCAACATGCCGTAGCCACCCGCTTCCGACACCGCCTTCACCACCAGTTCACTCAGGTGAGCCAGCACATAGGCCTGCTCGTCGGGCCGTGAGCAGAGATAGGTGGGAACGTTCTCGATGATCGGGTCTTCGCCGAGGTAGTAACGCACCATCTCTGGCACGTAGGCATAAACGAGCTTGTCATCGGCCACGCCTGTGCCAGGTGCATTGGCGATGGCAACCCGGCCTGCGGCATACACCTCCATCAGCCCGCGAACTCCGAGCATGGAATCACTGCGGAACACGGCGGGGTCCAGGAAGTCGTCATCGATGCGGCGGTAGATCACATCTACGGGCTCCAGCCCCGCTGTGCTGCGCATCCATACGCGGCCGTCCTGGCAGGCGAGGTCGCGACCCTCCACCAGCTGAATGCCCATCTGCTGGGCCAGGTAGCTGTGTTCGAAGTAGGCGCTGTTGAACACGCCGGGCGTAAGCAGCACCACTTTGGGGCTGTCGGTCCAGGGGGCCAGGTCCCGCAGGGTCTGCAGCAGATGGGATGGGTAGTCGTCGATCGGCTGCACCGTGCGCCCGGCGAACAGGCTGGGGAACATGCGCTTCATCACGCGGCGGTTCTCCAGGAAGTAGGCCACGCCCGAAGGGCAGCGCAGGTTGTCCTCCAGCACCCGCCAGGTGCCCGCGCCGTCGCGGATCAGGTCGAGGCCGGAGACATGGCACCAGCGGCCCAGGGGTGGGGTGAAGCCCATCAGTTGGGGGCGCCAGCCCTGGGAGGTTTCCAGGTCTTCGCGGGGAATGATGCCGTCCTTGAGGATGCGCTGCTCGCCGTACACGTCGGCGAGGAAGTGATCAATGGCCTCGAGGCGCTGGATCAGGCCGCGCTCCAGTTTTTGCCACTCACCGGTGCGAATCAGTCGCGGTAAGGGATCAAAGGGCAGGATACGTTCGCCACCCTTGCGGCCGGAATTGTTGAGGCGAAAGGTGGCGCCCAAGCGCTTCAGCAGCATGCCCGCAGCCACATGGTTGCGGTTGAGCTCATCCAGGCCCAGCGCCCCCAGGGAAGACAGCAGGGGGCGCAGGGCGGCGCGGGGTTCATCGCTGGAGCTGAAATATTCGTCGTAGCCCTTATTGGGCCTGTAGTCCGTGAACATGACGGGCCTGCGGTGGCGTGATCATGCAGAGCTACAGGGCGCCTCCGCGTCACCGTTGCTACGGAACCCGTTGGTTGATCAGAGCAGGAAGTAACGCTGGGCCATGGGCAGTACCTCGGCTGGTTCGCAGGTGAGCAGTTCGCCGTCGGCGAACACCTCGTAGGTCTGGGGGTCCACCTCCACTTTGGGTAGGGCGGTGTTGTTCTTCATCGCCGCCTTGCTGATGCCGCCGCGGGTGTTCTGCACC
>JBIIQU010000152.1:0-3981 GCA_044341905.1 Vulcanococcus sp.
GGGGTTGGTGCTGGGGCTCGCCAGTTCGCGGCTGATGTGGCAGAGCCTTAGCGGCACAGCCCTGCCGGCGGAGCTGGTACGGCGGATCCTCGCCATCCCCCGGGCGATCCATGAATTGATCTGGGGCCTGCTCTTGCTGCAGCTGGTGGGGCAACAACCCGCCGTGGCGGTGCTGGCCATCGCCATCCCCTATGGAGCCCTGGTGGCCCGGGTGGTGAGTGACCTCCTGGATGCCCTGCCCACCCGCAACCTGGAGGCGCTGAGGGCAGGCGGTGCGCCGGCCAGCACCGCGCTGCTCACCGCCCTCGGGCCACCGCTGCTGCCGGGGGTGATCAGCTACGGCGGGTACCGACTGGAATGCGCCCTGCGCAGCGCCACGCTGCTGGGGGTGTTTGGCCTGGGGGGCCTGGGCAACGAACTGGTGCTCACGCTGCAGTCGTTGCAGTTCCACGAACTGTGGACCGGGCTGTGGGTGCTGCTGGCCGTGATGCTGGGGCTCGAATCCGGCATTGGGGCCCTGCGCCGCCGCTGGGGCATGCCCGCCCGCTTTGGCCTGGGCGCCGGAAGCGTGGGGCAGCGGGGGCGGGAGTTGCTGCTCAGCCTGCTGGCGCTGGTGCCGCTGCTGCTGTGGGTGGGCAGGGCCCTGGAGGTGGACCCCAGGGCCCTGCTGCAGTGGCAACCGCTGCCGCCGCTGGCTCCCCACGGATGGGCCTCAGCCCTGGCCCTGCCCTGGCCCTCGATGGTGCTGCAAACCCTGGTGCTCACCCTGCTGGCAGCGGCCCTGGCCGTGGGGGTGGCGCCGCTGTTGCTGCTGCTGGTGGCCCCCTGGCCCTGGGGGCGCCGGCTGCTGCAACTGATCTGGGCCTTCGGTCGGCTCTGGCCGCCGCCGCTCACGGCGCTGCTGCTGCTGTTCGTGCTCAAACCAGGCGTGATAACCGCTGCCCTGGCCCTGGGATTCCACAACCTCGGCATCCTGGGCCGGCTGCTGCTGGAGGGCGCCGAGGCCACGGGCCCCGCCAGCGAAGACGCCCTGCGCTGCAGCGGCAGTGGCCCGCGCCTGGCCCTGCTCTACGGGCGCTTCAGTGGACTGGCCCGCTCCTACCTGGCCTATGGGGCCTACCGGGCGGATGTGATCCTGCGGGAAACGGTGGTGGTGGGGCTGGTGGCCGGCACAGGCCTGGGGGCCCAGCTGCGGGAAAGCCTGAGCTCCTTTGCCTGGGATCAATTGGCGGCGCTGCTGGCGATGTACGTGCTGCTCACCCTGGTGGGGGAAGATCTCAGCGACCGTGCCCGCCAGCGGCTGCTGCGTCCGGCCTGACCCCGAGGAGCCGTTCATGCCCGCCGCGATTCCCAAGAAACTGATCGTGCTGGGGGACAGCGGCGTCTACGGCTGGGGCGACCCGGAGGAGGGCGGCTGGTGCGAGCGGCTGCGGCGCCACTGGATGGGGCTGCCCGGCGGACCGGTGCTCTATCCCCTCGGGGTGCGCGGCGATGGGCTGGAACGGGTGGCGGCGCGGCTGGAGCGCGAGGTGAGCTGCCGCGGCGAACTGCGCCGCCAGCAACCCCACGGCATCCTGCTGGCGGCGGGACTGAACGACACGGCCCGGGTGGGGCGGCCGGACGGACGGCCCCAACTCGATGCCGAGGGCTTCCTGTTCGGCCTGCAGCAACTGCTGGAACGGGCCCGGTCCATGGCCCCGGTGCTGGTGCTGGGCCTCACCCCGGTGCTGGAGGAGCCGATGCCCTACGCCGAGGTGCTCTGGTATTCCCTGGAGCAGGTGCGCCGCTACGAGGGCCTGCTGGAGGAGGCCTGCCTGGAGGCGGATGTGCCCTTCCTGCCCCTGCTGGATGCGCTGCTGGCGGATCCCTGCTGGCCCCAGTGGCTCAGCAGCGATGGCCTCCATCTCAATCCGGAGGGGCATCGCCAGGTGTACCAGCGGGTGCAGCGCTGGCCGGCGCTGCTGCGCTGGGCCGAGCTCGAGCCCCTGGCCCGGGCCACACCCCTCAGCTGAGGGAGCCAGAACAGCCCGAGCGGGGGAACACTGGCCCTGGGCAGAGAAGTGACCGTGAAAAGACGGATGCCTTTCTCCCGTGATGTCCCTCGTTCAACCCCAGGCCCACCGCCACAACGCCGCGTTGCTGCAGGCCTACGCCGCTGAACAGAACCCGGCCCGCCGCCTGGCCCTGCGCAATGCCCTCGTGAACGCCAATCTGCCGCTGGTGCGGCGCGTGGCCTGGCAGGAGTCCCAGCGGAGCGCCGTTCCCTTCGACGACCTGGAGCAGGCCGGTCGTCTCGGGCTGATCAAGGCCGTGGAGCGCTTTGATCCCCACCGCGGCACTGCCCTCAGCAGCGCCGCCATGCCCTACATCACCGGGGCCATCCGCCAGTTTCTACGGGATCGCTGTCAGCCCATCCACGGCAGCCGGGGCCTGCGCGAGCTGCATCAGCGGGGGCAGGGGCTGCAACAACAACGCCAGCACCAGGGACAAGCCCCCCTGAGCACCCAGGTGCTGTGCCAGCAGCTGGGGTGCTCGCAGGAGCGCTGGCAGGAGGCCCTGGCGCTGCAGAGCGCCCTGCGCATGGGCAGCCTGGATCAGCCCTGCCAGGGAACGGAGGCCAGCGGCGACAGCCTGGTGGACCTGATCGCCTCCCCCAGCGGCGATGCTTACACCGCCGTGATTGCCAGCGACCTGCGCCGCCTGCTCTGGAGCGTGCTGCGGCAACTGCAGACGCCCCAGCGGCGCCTCTTGCTGGGCCGCGTGATCCAGGAACGCTCCTGGCGGGAGCTGGGGACTCAGCTGGGGTGGAGCGCCAAGGTGGCCCAGCGGCGCTGCGAGGCGCTGATGGCCCAGCTGCAACAACAGCTCGAACCTGCCCTGCTCAGCAGCTAGGCCAGCCCCAACCCCACGGCCAGCAGCATCGCCAGGAGGGCAGCGATCAGGGTCTGCAGGGCATTGACCCACTCATTGGTGAGCCAGGGGAAGCGGGGCTGCAGGGTGGCGCCGATCAAGCTCTCGATCAACGTGGCCACCAGCCCCACCAGGGCCACAAGCAGCCAGGCGCCGCCCCCCGCCAGCAAGCCGAGCTGCAGCATCACCAGGGCCATCAGGGCACTGCCCACCGCGCTGGCGGCGGTGCCCTCGAGGCTGATGGCCCCCTCGGTGCCGGGGGGCACGGGGCGCAGGCTGGTGATCAACAGGGTGTGCCGTCCCCAGCGCTTGCCGATCTCACTGCCGCAGGTGTCGGCCAACTTGGCGGCAAAGCTGGCCGCAAAGCCAATCAACAGCAGCTGGATCGGCGCTGAGGGCAACACGGTGAGCACCGCCAGGGCAGCGCCGGTGGCCGCAGAGCCCCACACGTTCTCAGGCCCCCGCCGACCGCCACGGGCCTCCGCCAGGCCCAGGTCTTGCTTGCGCCTGAAGCCCAGCTTGGTGACCAGGGAGCCGAGCAGCAGATAGAGCACCACCGCCCACCAGCCGGGCCAATCAAGGGATCCCAGCAGCAGGGTGCCCAGGAGGCCGGCATGCACCCATCCCCGCTTGGTGAGCAGCGGCAGCCGTTGGGCCAGGGCGATCAACGCGGCGTTGATCAGCAGGGCCAGCAACCAGTGCCACAGCCGCTCCGGCGAGGCCAGCACCAGGATCGGCAGCATGGGGTGAGGGCGCAGAAGATCCGAGCATGTTGCACTGCCCTAAGGGGAAGGCCTGAACCCTCTGCCGGCAACGGATAATCCCCCCATCGGCTTCCAGATCGGCGCCATGGTCTTCAACCTCAAGGGCAAGTTCTTCCTCAACCTCGACGAGAAGGCCCCGCAGACGGCCGCGGTCGTGGCCCCCGTGGCGGCAGCTCCCGCCAAAGCCGCCGTGAAGGCTGAGGCCGCCACCGCAACCACGCCGGCCCCTGCAGCCGCAGAGCCAGCACCAGCCGCCGGCACCAACGTGCTCACCACGGCCGAGGCCATTGCCGCTGAACTGGCGGCC
>JBIIQU010000153.1:0-3973 GCA_044341905.1 Vulcanococcus sp.
CTGCGTCTTGATCAGAGCAAGCTCTCCATGGCGCCCAGGGGATGCTGTTCGCGAGGAAGTTCGCGGAGGAGTTGAAAATCCCGGAAGTCAAAACCTGGGCCCACGCAGCAGGTCACCAAACTCCAGCTGCCCATGGAGCGGGCCGCCTGCCACCAGCCCGCGGGCACCACAGCCACGGGTGGGATGAGCTCTCCTGAACCCCCAGCACCGAGGCCCAAGGGTCCTAGGAGCCGCCGGGTTGGGGTGTCCGCATCGGGTTCCAGGATCCAGAGCTCCAAGGGATCGCCCCCAGCGAAGTGCCAGGTTTCATCGGCATGGAGCACCCGGTGCCAGCCACTGGTTTCACCGGCCGCCAACAGAAACACGATCAGGGTCAACCCGGATCGGGCCTCGCCATCCCAACGCTGAACAGCTGCCTCACTGCGATGCAGCTCCCGGTACCAGCCGCCTTCCGGATGGGGCTGCAGCTGCAGCTCCGTCACCACCTGAGCAGCTGTGCGCTGCAGCCCATCCCGCACCACTGGCGTCCACCCCGCTGGAGCCACTCTCCCCCATCCCCAAGACGCCAATAAAAAAGCCCCCGCCGTAGCGGGGGCTCGTTGGGGGGTGTGGTCGGGAGGAACTCCCGATCAAGCTCAACCGATTGCAGGTGCAGTCAGAGCCACGGGGGTGGCTTCTGCAGCGGCCAGGTCGAGGGGGAAGTTGTGAGCATTGCGCTCGTGCATCACTTCCATGCCCAGACCAGCGCGGTTCAGCACGTCTGCCCAGGTGTTCACCACGCGGCCTTGGCCGTCGAGGATCGACTGGTTGAAGTTGAAACCGTTCAGGTTGAAGGCCATGGTGCTCACGCCCAGGGCGGTGAACCAGATGCCAACCACGGGCCAGGCAGCCAGGAAGAAGTGCAGGCTGCGGCTGTTGTTGAAGGAGGCGTATTGGAAGATCAGGCGACCGAAGTAACCGTGGGCAGCCACGATGTTGTAGGTCTCTTCCTCTTGGCCGAACTTGTAGCCGTAGTTCTGGGACTCAGCCTCGGTGGTTTCACGCACCAGGGACGAGGTGACCAGAGAGCCGTGCATGGCGGAGAACAGGCTGCCGCCGAACACACCGGCCACACCCAGCATGTGAAAGGGGTGCATCAGGATGTTGTGCTCCGCCTGGAACACCAACATGAAGTTGAAGGTGCCAGAGATACCCAGGGGCATGCCATCGGAGAAGGAACCCTGGCCAAACGGGTACACCAGGAACACCGCCATGGCAGCTGACAGCGGAGCGCTGTAGGCCACGCAGATCCAGGGGCGCATGCCGAGGCGGTAGGAGAGCTCCCACTGACGGCCCATGTAGCAGGAGATGCCGATCAGGAAGTGGAACACCACCAGCTGATAGGGACCGCCGTTGTACAGCCACTCGTCGAGGCTGGCAGCTTCCCAGATGGGATAGAAGTGCAGGCCGATGGCGTTGCTGCTGGGGATCACAGCACCGGAGATGATGTTGTTCCCGTAGATCAGAGAACCGGCAACGGGCTCACGGATGCCGTCGATGTCGACAGGGGGAGCGGCGATGAACGCCACGATGTAACAGATGGTGGCCGCCAGAAGGCAGGGGATCATCAACACACCGAACCAACCCACATAAATGCGGTTGTCGGTGGAGGCAACCCACTGACAGAAGCTTTCCCAGCTACTGGCGCGGCCGCTGCGAATGGCAGTGGACATGGAACCGAATGAGTACAGGGTGGCCACAGGATGTGGCAGAGCCACGCTACGGAAGCCAGCCAAACAACTCCAGGAGTAAAAATTAAATTTGCAGGCAATAATTGTTGTTCATGAAGCACTTCATGACATCTTCATGAAGTTAGTTGAAGCCGTGATGTTGGTCCTGTCTTGTCCTGCGGTGGCCCCGGGTTCGCCACCGATGGAATCAGGCGGCTGGCAGGGAGGGCGCCATCCCTCCGGCGCCGGCACTGGCCTGCTGCCGCAACCACTCCTGGCCCTGCTGCAGGAAGCTGGTCCAGTTCAGCTTCTCCTCCTCGGCGGCCCGTGCCACCAGCAGAGGCGCCTGGCGTTGGAGCAGCGCCTGGAGCTCCGCTTCAGGAACCCCTGAGGCCAGGGCCAGATAGTCGGCCATGGCACGCCCCACCACCCGAGTGAGATAGGCAGCACTGAGGGCCTGCAGGGCACTCCCCACCAGCCAGGTGGCGCCGTGAAGCCTCACCACGGTGGCCAGGGCCTGGGAGCTCCACTCCACCACCCCCAGGGTCAGGGCCGCCTTGGCCAGCTCAGCGGCGGCCGCCTGCAGCTGCTCCAGGGTCCAGGAACACTCCCAGAGGCGGGCCATCTCCTGCAGCATCAAGCCATTGGCAGCGGCCAGCACGAGCAGATCCAGGCTTGGCAGGGGGGCCATCACCACCCCTGCCGCCACGGTCCACTGGGTGCGCTGGAGCAGCCCCTGCCAGCGCTGGCGCCGCAGCTCCTCCAGTTCGAGCTGCCAGACGCCATGCAGCTGTTCAAGGCAGCGCCGTTGGGTGTGCTCCAACTGCTGCTGGCCCGAACCCGCCAGGCTCTGGGCCAGAGGAGCCAGATCCAGATCTAGGGCCGCAGGCTCTGCGGGGGTCCAGGCCAGCCAGCGGTCCCGCAGCTGCTCGGGCAGCTGCCCGTTCAGTTCCCGCTCCCGAGCCGACCAGTCGGCGCAGGGGGTGCGCTGCACGAGCAACCACACGGGCTGGCCCTGGGGCAAAGCCTCCAGCCAGCGCAGGTCGGCGGCCCGCAGGGGCAGATCCAGGCAATAGAGAAGCTGGTCGCAGTGGCGGAACAGCTCAGGCCACTGCCAATCCGGGCTGTAGGCCGGCAGCGGGCAGGTCCAGTGCAGGCGCAGCGGCAGGGCAGCACGGCAGGCTTCTCCTAGGGCCGTGCTGAGGCTGGGATCGGGGAGCTGCAAACCCACCACCGCAATATCCAAATGCTCGCGCTGCTGCCGCGCCCGCAACACCGCCAGGGCCTGCTGCCGGGCGCTGTGCTGGTCGGCGCAGGCCGCCTCGCCCTCAAGCCGTTCGAAGGCCTCCAACACCGTGTCGCAGCGTGCAAGCCAACCCGCAGCGGTGCGGGGCCAGCGTTCAGCGCTGGGCCGTCGCCGCCCCCGCAGCAACCACAGGCCACCGGCCGCTGCCCCAAGAGTCACCAGCGACGACAGCTGGATGTGCAGGCTGTCCAGCACCAACCAACCGCCCATGAGGGGGAGCGCCACCGGCCACAACCGACGCAGGGCCAGGGCAGACAGCGTTGTGGACACTGCAGAAGGCTGGGGTGCCGCGGAAGAGGTGCTCAGAGGTGCAGTCAAGGGAAACGGAGGCTCGCGCCCTGCCGCCCCAGGCCGCAGGGATGAGCCGTTCTGGCGCTGCCTCTCTAGCTCAACTGGTGCTTCCTGCCCAGACCCAATACTTTGGGCAGTGCTTGCGGTTCTCCAGCTGGCCCATGGCAGCCACCACCCCAACCCTGGTCAGCCCCCACCGCAGCGAGGCGCGCCGAGAAGTGAAACGGGCCTTGCTGATCGCCCTGGGCGTGAATGTGGGCATGAGCGTGCTCAAACTAGTCGTAGGCCTGAAGAGCGGGTCGTTGGCGCTGCTGGCGGACGCCATGCACACTGCCACCGATGGCCTGTCCAGCCTGCTGGGCTTGATCACCAACGGCCTGTCCGATCCCAAGCCCGACCGGGACCATCCCTACGGCCACGACAAGTACGAGGCGGTGGGGGCGCTGGCCATCGCCGGTTTCATCCTGTTCACCGCCGTGGAACTCCTACGCACGGCCGTGCGGCGAATCGCCACGGGACTGCAACCCCTGCGGCTCGATGGCCACGATCTGCTGGTGCTCTTGATTGTTCTGGGCTGCAACCTGCTGCTGGCTGCCTATGAGCGCAGCGAGGGCAAACGCCTCAACAGTCCCCTGCTCCTGGCCGATGCCAGACACACCAGCGGCGA
>JBIIQU010000154.1:0-3933 GCA_044341905.1 Vulcanococcus sp.
AGCGCGCGCGAAGCGGCGTCAAGAAATCCATGCGGAACCGGATCGTTAAGACCGGCTGCAAGCACTTCGACCAGCAGACCCTCGATGCCCGCCTGAGGGCTGCCGGCTGGGAGGGCCTGAAGGACAAGGAGATCGCCTTCTTCTACAGCTGAGACTCAGCTGCACATGTCCTCGAGGGTTTCGATCACTTCCTGTTGAAACTCCTCCAGTTCGGTGGAGTCGCTCAGATCGATGCCCTCGCCGGCGGCGTTCTGGGCGAGTTCCTGGAAATGGAACGCACCCTCGCCGTTGGCCAGGAACTCGATCGCCGAGCGTTCACCGCTCTCCTTGAAGGCGTCACACAGGGCCATGAAGGCGGCGTCTTCGGTGAAGTCCCAGCTCATGTAGGGGGGTCTGCTGAAAGACCTTTAACGCCTGCCCCCCCGAATCCGTCAACCTCCTGGCCCTTTTTTGTGCCAGTCCTTCGTCAGACTGCCCACCACCACTGCCTTGGCCAATCCCGTGGAAACGGCTCTCAACGTGCTCGGTGAACCGCTGGTGGTGTGCAGCTGTGCCCCCATGACCGGCTGGTTCCGCGACGGCAGCTGCCGCACCAATGGCGCGGACCTCGGCCTGCACACCGTCTGCTGCGTGGTGGACGAGGCTTTCCTCAGCTACACCCGGGCCCAGGGCAACGACCTGTCCACGCCCATGCCCGCCTACGACTTTCCTGGCCTCAAGCCTGGGGACCACTGGTGCGTGTGCGCCAAGCGCTGGCTGGAGGCCTTCGAGGACGGCATGGCCCCGCGGGTGGACCTGAAGGCCTGTGAGCAGAGCACCCTCAGCGTGATTCCCCTGGAGCTGTTGCAGCAACACGCCGCTGGTGCCGCATAGTGGCGCCATGGGATTGCAGATCGGAGTCCTGGGGTTAGGCGCCTGGGGCAGCACCCTGGCGGAGCTGCTGGCCGACCAGGGTCACAGGATCCAGGGCTGGAGCCGCCGCCAGGGCGGTGATCCTGCCCAGGTGCTTGCCGGAGCCGACTTGGTGCTAGCTGCGGTGTCGATGGCGGGAGTCAGGAGCCTGTCCAAAGTGCTAGGGCCTTGCTGGCCGGAGGGCCTGCCCCTGGTGAGCTGCAGCAAGGGAATCGACCTCGAGCAGGGCTACACGCCATCGCAGTTGTGGCAGCAGCAGAACCCCAGCCTGCGGGTGCTCGTGCTGAGTGGCCCCAACCTGGCCCAGGAACTGGCCCAGGGCCTGCCCGCCGCCAGCGTGCTCGCCAGTGGGGATACGGAGCTGGCCCGAGGCTTGCAGCAGGCGCTCAAATCCGATCGTCTGCGGCTCTACACCAACAGCGATCCGATCGGCACCGAAGTGGCAGGGGCCCTCAAGAACGTGATGGCGATTGCCGCCGGTGTGTCCGATGGCCTGGGGCTCGGCGCCAATGCGAAGGCCTCGTTGCTCTGCCGTGCCCTGCTGGAGATGGGCTCGGTGATTCAGGCCCTTGGGGGCGAACCTGCCAGCCTCTATGGCCTGGCAGGGCTCGGGGATTTGCTGGCCACCGCCAACAGCCCCCTCAGCCGCAACTACCGCTTCGGCCTGCAGCTAGCCCAGGGCTGTTCCACCGCAGAGGCCCTGCAACACGTGGGCGCCACGGTGGAGGGTGTTCCCACCGCCCAGGCCGTGCAGCAGCTGGCGGGGCGTGAAGGCTGGCACCTGCCGATCAGCCATCAGGTGGCAGCCCTGATCGCCGGTGAGCTCACGCCTCAGGAGGCGGTGCGCCAGCTGATGGAACGGGAGCTGAAGGCCGAAGGGCTGCCCAAGCTGGCCACAGGCCGGTTCTTGTCATGAGCGGGCCGAGGCTACGGGCCGTGCTGGTGGAGGCCTTCGCGGCCCAGCCGTTCCAGGGCAATGGCGCCGCTGTGGTGCTGTTGGAGCAGCCCATGCCAGATCCATGGCTTCAGGCCCTGGCCACCAGCTTTCAACAGTCGGAAACGGCTTTCCTGCTGCCGCAGCCGGCAGGGGGCTGGGCCCTGCGCTGGTTCACCCCCAGCTGTGAGGTGCCCCTGTGTGGCCACGCCACCCTGGCGGCAACCCTCGCCCTGGGGCATTGGGACCTGCTGGCCCCCGGGATGTCTCTGAGCTTGGCCAGCCGCAGCGGTGCGCTGGCGGTAAGCCTGCTGGAGGAACCACCAGGCACGGCTTCACTGGTTCTGCCCGGCGGTGGCCTGCAGCCGGCCCCATGCCCGGAGTACCTGCCCCCCTTGGTTGGCAGCCAACCACTCCAGTTCTGGGGTTCCGCCCTCGGCTACCGGGTAGCGCTGCTGGACCCGGCCGTGGACCTGGCTGCGCTGGCGTTTGACCCAGGGGCCCTGCAGGCGCAGGAGCGTCCAGGGCTGGTGCTGATGCAAGCCTGCAGCGGCGACAGTGCAGATCGCCCCCAGGTGCTTGGCCATTCCGCTGACTATCAGCTGCGCTTCTTTGCACCAGGCCTGGGCATTCCAGAGGACCCCGTCACGGGATCCGCCCATGCCCTGGTGGCTCCTTGGTGGTTGATGACCCTGGCTCGATCGCAGGTGGTGGGCTGGCAGCCCTCTGCACGCCGTGGTGGAATGCTCTGCGAATCTCCGGCAGCGGGCCTGGTCCGCCTGACCGGATCTGGCCATCTCCTATGGGACGGGCTCGTCAACGCTGGTGGGATGCCGCTCGCAGGGGGCGACTGGTCCGTCTGCAAGGGCTGCTGATCACTGCGCCTCTGGGCCTCACTGCCCTGGGGGTGGGTTTTGTGGCTCAGGGCCTCATGCCCACTCCTGCCAGCATCAGCGGGCCGATGCTGGAGGCGATGCTGGAGACCCCACCGGCCCACACGACACCGCGGGCCAGCGCCCGCGACGATCTACGGGGAGTGGCTGCCGAGAGAACAGCCAAACCTGGGGCGTTGGCCCTGAGTGAACCGGCCAGGGGCACACCGCTCAACCTTGAAATTCGGGTGGCGCTGCTCTCGGCCGGCGGGCAGCTGCAGTTGGGTGCCACAGGACCCTGGTGGCTACGGCGCCGTGATGGTGAGGTGCTGCGCCGTGGAGGGCGCGACCAGACCCTGGCAGTGGCGCCCGGTGGTGGCCTACCCGCCGAACTTTGGCTGGAGACCAATCCCGGCGAGCAGGTGCGCCTCAATGGCAGCGCCTACAGCGGTCGACTGCGGCTCGTGCATGAGGGCAGCGGGTTCCAGGTAGTGAACCACCTGCCCCTGGAGGAGTACATCGCCTCAGTGGTGGGAGCGGAAATGCCTAGTTCCTGGGACATGGAAGCCCTCAAGGCCCAGGCTGTGGCGGCCCGGTCCTACGCCTTGGCCCACATGGCCCGCCCCGCCAGCCAGCACTGGCACCTGGGGGACACCACCCGCTGGCAGGCCTACCGAGGGTTCGGCAGCAGCAACGACCGCACGCGTCGGGCGGCGGCGGAGACGGCCGGTCTGATCCTCAGTTACCAGGGCGGCATTGTGGAGAGCCTCTACGCGGCGAACAGCCAGATCAGCTGGGAGGCCCATGGCAGCCTCGGCGCCAGCATGAGCCAGGAAGGAGCCCAGGCCCTGGCTCGCCAGGGCTATCGCTACAACCAGATCCTGGCTCGCTATTACAACGGAGCCTCCCTGGCGCGGCTTCGGGCGGGCAGCGGTTGAGCCGTGGCCAACAGCCTTCCCAGCAGCGGCGTCCCCAGAGCCGAGGGGCTCTGGCGAGCGGCGCTGGATCGGAGTGCCTCAGCTCTGGGTTCAGGGGCTCTGGTGCCCCTGAGCACGGAACTGGTGCCGCTGGAAGACCATGGGCCTTTTGTGGTGCGGCGCCTGCTGTCGCAGACCCCCAAGCACCTGCGCCGTGCGGGCCCCAAACCGAATCCCTTCCTGCCCTGGGATCCCGAGCTGGAAGTGCAGCGCCTGGGCTCGACCCACCTGGCCCTGC
>JBIIQU010000155.1:0-3871 GCA_044341905.1 Vulcanococcus sp.
TGGGTGCGACCTGCATGGCGCAACCAGTCCTTGAGAAAGGACTGGAGGTCGTCGAGCTGCTCGGCAGTGAGCGTGGCCATCAGCGCCCGTGGGGAAACCAGCGATCCAGTTTGCGCTGTGCCCGGATGCGAATCTCCTCGTTCATGTGGGTGGTGCACAGGCCGAGCAGGGCGGTCAGGGCCACCAAGTCGTCGCTGAAGCCAGCCGCGGGGATGAAATCCGGAATCAGATCCATCGGCACCAGCAAGTAGGTGAGCGCGGCCACCATCGTGATGCGCACCTGCGGCGGAGTCTTGGCGTCGAGCAGCAGCTCCAGGCATTCGAGGGCAGGACGGGCCAGGGTGCGACCCGCACGGCGCAGCAAACGGCGCAGAGCGCCCTCATCCACCTCGGTGCTGTCGAGCACCTGGGCATCCAGGGGATCGCCATTCACGGGGTTTGATGCGGCCATGGCAAAGGGTTCCCGATCAGGAACAACGACACCATTGTGAGTTGATCACGCCATGGCACCAGGGCGGTCGCCACGGCCCTGCACGGCGGTTTACCGCCTGGGAAAGCGGAGGCTCAATCGGCCTCCACCAGCCCGCTCTGAATGCCGGCCTTGCGCAGCTTGCGCAGGGCCCGTTGCACCACCTGGCGGCAGTACTCGCGGCTGCACCCCAGCTGCCGCGCCACCTCCGCCAGGGTGCGCCACTCGTTGCCGCCATCGAGGCCGAAGCGCAGCATCACCACCGTGCGCTCCTTGGGGGTGAGATTCGACTGATCCAGCAGCTTCCACACCGCTGCATTGCGCTCCGCCAGCTCACAGCGCTCCATCGGCGCCATCTCCTCACTGGGCAGCACATCCACCAACTCGGTGGGATCCGACTTCGACTTCACCACCCCCTGCAGGCTCACCGTGACGCTGCGCAGTTCGCAACCCAGGAGGTCTTCCACTTCCTCGAGGGGCAACTCCATCATCTGGGCGAGCTGCTTGGCGGTGGGCAGCAGACCATTGGCCTGCAACAGCCGTGCCTTGGCGGCCCGCAGACGGGTGAGCTTCTCATTCACATTCACGGGTATGCGAATGGTGCGGCTCTGGGTGGAGAGGGCGCGGTTCAGGCCCTGGCGAATCCACCAATACGCGTAAGTACTGAAACGGTGCCCGCGGGTGGGGTCGTATTTCTCCACGGCACGGGTGAGGCCCAGGGTGCCTTCCTGGATCAGATCCAGCAGATCCAAGCCCTTGCCCTGGTAGCGCTTGGCCAGGTTCACCACCAGCCGCAGGTTGGCCGTGATCATCTGATCCTTGGCCCGTTCACCCACGCGCATCGTGCGCTTCTCACCGTCGTCGTAGGAGCAGGCTTCCCCCTCACCCCCCGCCAGGGTGCAGCGTTCATGCAGGGCCACCATGGCCTGCACCTTGCGGCCGAGCATCAACTCCTGCTCGGGGGTCAACAGCTGATGGCGGCCGATTTCTCCAAGGAAAGCGCTCAGGGAGCTGGCCATGATCCTTCCGATCCACTGAATTGAACCTAGAAGCTTTTTCAGAAAGAAATGAAAGCCACCAAAAGGCTTCCAACTTTCCCAATTGCTTCGCAAGTGCTGGTTTTCTTCGCAACTACAGATTCGCAACTGAACTCCAGAAAGAACACTTGATTCCTGCGGAATTTCATCGCTTTTGAGCGCCGCACCGGTGGTGTAGCCAGCCATGCACACAGCTGAGGAGGCTGGTGGCTACGGTCGTGGCCTTCTGAGGCTCCAGTTCCATGGCCGGTTTTGCGGCGATCCCCCCCGACGTGCTCTCCCGGGCGGGCGTGGCCTACGTGCACTACCTGAGCTTCATGCTCTGCTTCGGGGCCCTGGTGCTGGAACGGCGGCTGATCAAGCCGAACCCCAGCAAGCAGGACGCCACCTTGATGGTGATCACCGACGTGGTGTACGGCCTGGCCGCACTGGCCCTCCTGGTGAGCGGCATCCTGCGGGTGCTCTACTTCGGCCAGGGCAGCGAGTTCTACACCCACAATCCCCTCTTCTGGTGGAAGGTGGGCCTCTACCTCTCGGTGGGCGGCCTCTCGCTTTACCCCACGGTGACGTACATCCTCTGGGCCATCCCCCTGCGCAAGGGCGAACTCCCCCAGGTGAGCGAGGCCCTGGCCAAACGGCTGGGCTGGATCCTCAACATCGAGCTGGTGGGCTTTGCCGCTGTGCCGCTGCTGGCCACCCTGATGGCCCGGGGCGTTGGCCTGCCGGCGGCCTGAACCGGCCCCGCGTGGACCTACCACCCGCAACGCTCCCCTGTGCCAGATCCACGGAGATCCGGCCCTGGAGTGCACCGCCCAACGCCCGCAGCACTGCTCCGCCAACAGCCCTCCCGGCCGCCTCGGCCGCCACGCCTCCCCCGGATTACCGCCAGGCCCTGCGACCCACCCCCGCCGGCTGGCCCCGGCGCGACCACTGGTGCCTGTGGGTGGAACCCATCAGCGACACAGAACCCACCGGGATCTGGCAACAGCGCTGGCATGGGGCTGTGCTGGCGGCTGTGGCCACCTGGCAGCGTCAGCTGCCGATCACCCTGGTGAGTGACCCCACCCGGGCCCAGGTGCTGGTGCAACGGCGCCGCCCACCCTTGCGCAACCAGCGCGCCAGCCATGGCCGGGCGCAGTTGCAGCTGCTGGAGGTGCAACGGGGCGGCCCCTGGCAACTGGAGCCGCGAGTGGAGGTGTTGATCAGTCCTGGCCAGGGGCCCAGAGCCATCCAGGCCACGGCCCTGCATGAGCTGGGCCATGCCTTTGGCCTCTGGGGCCACAGCGATCAGCCCGGTGATGCCATGGCCTCCCAGCCGGGAGCCCAACCGGTGCTGGAGTTGAGTCCGCGCGACCGGGCCACCCTGCACTGGGTGCAGCAGCAGCCGGGGCTGGGGCAGCCATGAGCCAACCGAACCCACCGCGGCGCACCATCTCTGATCTGTTCCTGCGCCGGCCGGTGTTCAGCCTGGTGCTGAGCCTGCTGCTGTTACTGCTGGGGGTCCTGAGCCTGGCAGGCCTGCAGGTGGAAAACCTGCCGCCCATCGCCCCGGGCCGGGTCACCGTGCGCAGCACCTATCCCGGCGGCAACCCGGAGGTGGTGGAGCAGGGGGTGACGGCCCTGCTGGAGAAACAGCTGAACGGCCTGGAGCGCCTCCAGACGATTCGCTCCAGCAGCAGCGCCAACGGCAGCTCCATCACCCTCAGTTTTGAAGGGGGTGAGCCAGAGCTCAACCAGATCAATGCCCAGAACGAAGCCAATCAGGTGCTGCGTCAGCTGCCGGCACCGGTGGCGCGGCTGGGGGTGCAGGTGCGCCGCAGCTCCGACGACCTGCTGATGGTGCTCAGTTTCAGCGCCCGCAAGGGGCGCTACTCGCCCCAGTTCCTGAGCGGCTGGGTGAACCAGGTGGTGAAGGAACGCCTGCAACGGGTGGAGGGGGTGGGCCTGGTGACCCTCAATGGCGGCAGCCCGCTGGCCTTTCGGCTGTGGCTCAAGCCGGCGGCTCTTTTGGAGCGCCAACTCACCATCGCCGACGTGAGCCGCGCCCTGGAGGCCCAGAACGTGCTGGCGGCCCTGGGGCAGACGGGCGATGAGCCCGGCCCACCAGGTCAGGCCACCACCCTGCCGCTGCGGATGGAAGGGCGGCTACGCAGCCCCGAGGAACTGGAGCAGCTGGTCGTGGGCCGCGGGCCAGAGGGGGGCGTGGTGCTGCTGCGCGACATCGGCCGTGTGGGCCTGGGCAGCGAGACCTACGACACGATCGCCACCAACCTGCAGGGCGATCCCACCGTGGCGCTGGCGGTGTACCAGCGCGATGGCAGCAATGCCCTGGAGGTGAGCGAACGGCTGGAGCAGGCCATCGCCG
>JBIIQU010000007.1:0-13534 GCA_044341905.1 Vulcanococcus sp.
GCGTTCTTGACGGCGGTCTCGAACAGCTCCAGGGGGTCGGAACCGGTGCGCTCGTTGATCAGCGAGAAGGCATCGGAGAGAATCCGCTGGGCGGTGGATTTCTTGCCGTGCTTCATCAGTCGGGCCACGATCATCGTGGCCAAACGGCTGTTGAACTGGGGATCGGGAAGAACCGGGCGCTTCTCAGCTGCGTTGCGGCGGGACATAGACCTGGAGGGTGGAAGTCAGGAAAACGGGAGGGAAGGATCAGTCCTTCGGAGTTTTGGCGCCGTACTTGGAACGAGACTGACGGCGATCCTTGACGCCGGCGGTGTCGAGCGTGCCGCGAATGATGTGGTAGCGAACACCCGGCAGATCCTTCACACGGCCGCCGCGGATCATCACCACGGAGTGCTCCTGCAGGTTGTGGCCGATGCCCGGGATGTAGGCAGTGACTTCAAAACCCGAGGTGAGGCGCACACGGGCCACCTTGCGCAAGGCCGAGTTCGGCTTCTTGGGTGTGGAGGTGTACACGCGGGTGCACACGCCACGGCGCTCGGGGCAGCCGCGCAGGGCGGGGGACTTGGTCTTGCGGGTGAGGCGCTGCCGCTCGGTACGGATCAGCTGCTGAATCGTGGGCATCTAGGGCCGGAGAGATCGAGGGGCCGGAGCGAGGTCGGGAGCCCGACCGTTTCGACAATCCGCCACATTACTTTGTCGCCTGCCCCCCTTCGCTGGCGGGGCCAAACGAGGCGCCGCAGGCGCAGATCCTCACGCTGTGGTCTGCCCTCACCAGGAATCCGCCACCGCTGAGATCACCTCGGTAGTCCAGCTGCAGGCCCGCCAGGCGCGTGGTCTGGTCGCCGGGAGCAAACAGGGTGATGCCATCGGCCCTGGCCACTGCCACCCCAGCCAGATGGCCAGGCCGGATGCGGATCACCCAGCGCTCGCAGCTGCCGTCCACCAGGTCGAGGTGCATCATCCCGGGGGTGCCGGCCACGGCGGCCTGGCGACCCAGCTCGGCGGCAGCGGCTGCGGTGAGGCGCAGGCTGTGGCCCTTGGGCATGACGGCGGAACGCGGTGCTGACCCACCAGTCTGTCAGGCCAGTCCGTTGGGGCGGACCGCCGCCGATGCCTTACTGCGGCCCGGCCGTGAGTGGGCCCGTCAGTCGCTGGGTGTCCAGCTGCTGTCGCGTGGGATCAGGCCAAGGCCGTTGTGCACAGCAGCCACCACGCCCCGCCCCTTCACGGTGTGGGTGTCGCCCACCACCAGGCCGGTGGAACTGCCTCCATCCAGGTTGAGGGCGTCACGCAGGCCCAGTTGCTTCAGCAACTGGGCGCTTTGCAGCAGGGTGGGTCCCGCATCGCTCACCCCCTGGAGCGTCACCAGCCAGAGCTGACGGCCATCACTGCCCACCACGGTTCGCGGTGCCCCCTGGGAGAGAAATCCGCTGCTGAAGCCCTCCACCGCCCCGTTTAGCACCACTTGAGCGTCCTGCAGGAGCAGGGGCCCGCCCCCCATCGCATAGGGCAGCTCACCCAGGGGGTTGCTGGGCCGACTGCTCAGGCTCACCTGTTCGCCGGGCATCCAGGGCAGGTTCAGGCCGCCCCGCGCTACCAGCAGCAGGTCCCCCTGGGCCAGGGGCACTCCCCCATTGAGTTGCCCCAGCTCAAAGCGCTGGCTCACGCTGCCATGGCGCACCAGCACGCCCATCTCCGTCCCGCTGATGGCCTGGTAGCTGCGGCCCCAGTCGGCGGTGTAGCGGCTGAGGCCGCGCTGCACGTAACCACTGTTCACGGCCAGCACGGGCCAGCGTTGGCCGCTGCTGTCCACGATGGTGTCCTCGAGGCTGAGGCGCCCGAAGCTCGGCAGGCTGGCCTGGGTCCAGCCCATGGCGCCCCGGTTGAGGATCGGGCCCGACAGCCAGCGGCCGTTGTCCCGTAGGGCACCGAGGGGAAGGCGGTTCACCCGATTGAAATAGCCCCCGTTCACCGCGATCAGGGCCTGTTCTGAGCGGGCCAGCTGCGCGAGGTTGCTCAGGCCCTGCATGCCATCGGGCCGGTTGAGGGGGCGCAGGTCGAGAGGTGTGAGGCGCGGATCGAAGCGCACGCTGCTTATCAGCACCTGCTGGTTGCCCAGGCGGACGACGCGCCGATCCATCTGCAGCCCCTGGCCCAGCAGAGCCTGCAGGCGGGGATCCAGGGGGGGCGGTGCCGTGGTCGTGGTCGTGGTTGGGCTGGTGGTGGTCCCTGTCGGCAGATCCAGCACCAGCCGCCAGGGGGCCGCCAGGGTGAGCAGGCGCGGTGCACCACCTGCCGCGGCTCGGAGCTGCAGGCCGTTGCGGGTCTGGGTGGCCGTGAAACCCAGCCCCTGCAGTTGCTGCAGGTGTGCGGTCGTGGTCTGCACACCCACCAGCAGGTTGGTGGCATCGGAGCGCACTAGGGCCGGTGCGCTGAGATCGAGCACCACGCGGCGACTCGGACCCTGCTCGCGCCAGCGCACCTGCTGCAGCGGCGCGGGGGGAAGCTCCAGGTTCAGCCTGTTGCCCTGCACCCTTAGCTGGACCCCCGCGGCCTCCAGCAAGGCGGAGGCCGGCACCGCCACTTCGTCGTCGAGGCTGCGCTGAGCACCGCTGGGCACTCGCTGGCGCTGGCCGAACCATTCCAGTTCCAGCGTGCTGTCGCTGCTGCTGCGGCTGCTCACCCCCAGCTGCCCCTGGAGCACCTCGAGGGGGATCCACAGCTCAGCCCTGCCGGTGCCAGAGTCGGTTTGCACCTGCCAGCGCGCCTGCTGACGAAGGCCGTTGATCTGGATCTCCGTGCCCTGGGCCTGGGGCAACGGCGTCCGCTGGGCCTCAGTCGTCTGCGGTGGCAGCAGCGGGGGTGGGGCCGTGAGCGGTACGCCGGCCAGCAGCGCTGCCAGCGATGCGGCAACCGGCATCACTGGCAGCAGTGTCAGCAGGCCCGCCATGGCACACCGGCTTTACAGGTCCAGGAACGCTAGCGGCCTTGTCCAGGCACTCCGTCCAGGCACTCCCAGGCGTCGGCCTTGGGGCTGCGAACCTCTGTCCCTAGGATCGGAAGTTCGCAGCGCGGCCGGTGGACGCGGGGTGTTCCCTCGCCGCCAGTCCTGCCGCCTTCATTGCTGCCGTCCATACATCCATACAAAGGTTGTCGCCGGGTTATGCCGCTGTCCTCTCGCCCCGTTTGGCCCCATTGCGACAGCCCCGCACCAGCGGCGGTTGCGGGCGAGAAGGACGCCTGCGGCGTGGGTTTCCTGGCCAGCCTGAAGGGTGAGTCCAGTCACTGGGTGCTGCAGCAGGCCCTGCGCGGCCTCGACTGCATGGAGCACCGCGGCGGCTGCGGCGGCGATGGTGACTCCGGCGATGGTGCCGGCGTGCTGTGCGGGATCCCCTGGAGCTACCTGGAAGCCGTGTGGCACGAGGCCGCCGCCGCCAGCGGCAGCCCCCGCGGCCTGGGCATGGTGTTCCTGCCGGCCGATGCCGCCAAGCGCGAGCAGGCCAAGGCCTTCTGCGCCGAAGAGGCCACCAGGCTGGGGCTGCGCAGCCTGGGTTGGCGCGCGGTGCCGCTGAACCCTGCGGTGCTGGGCCCCCTCGCCCTGGGCACGGCTCCCGCCATTGAGCAATGGCTGCTGGCCGCCGATGAAGCCGGCGATGCCCTGGAGGCGGTGTTGTTCCGTCTGCGGCGCCGTTGCGGCGACCGGGCCCGCGAGGCCTGGGGGCCCGGCCCTGGCGACCTCTATTTCGCCTCTCTGAGCAGCCGCACGGTTGTGTACAAGGGCATGGTGCGCTCGGAGGTGCTCGCCGCCTTCTACGGCGATCTGCGCGACGCGCGCTTCGCCGTGAGCTTTGCGGTGTACCACCGCCGTTTCAGCACCAACACCCTGCCTCGCTGGCCCCTGGCCCAGCCCATGCGGTTGCTGGGGCACAACGGCGAGATCAACACCCTGCTGGGCAACCTCAACTGGGCCCGCGCTTCCGAAGCCAATCTCGATGCGGTGTGGGGGGACGCTGCCGCTGAGCTCAAGCCGGTGGTGAACGCCGCCTTCAGCGACTCGGCCAACCTCGACGCCACCCTGGAGCTGCTGGTGCGCAGCGGCCGGCCCATCACCGAGAGCCTGCTCACCCTGGTGCCGGAGGCCTTCCGCGATCAGCCCGAGCTGGCGGGCAAGCCGGAGATCCAGGCCTTCTATGAGTATTCCGCCTGCACCCAGGAGCCCTGGGATGGCCCGGCCCTGTTGGTGTTCGCCGATGGCCGCAGTGTTGGCGCCACCCTGGATCGCAATGGCCTGCGCCCGGCCCGCTACTGCATCACCAGCGACGGCTTCGTGGTGATGGGTAGCGAAACCGGCGTGGTGGAGCTTGAGGAGAGCCGCATCATCGAGAAGGGTCGCCTCGGCCCCGGCCAGATGCTGGCGGTGGACCTGGAGCAGGGCCGCCTGCTGCGCAACTGGGAGGTGAAGCAAGAGGTGGCTGCCCGCCACCCCTACGGCGCCTGGCTGGCGGAGCATCGCCGCACCCTGGCCCCCCAGCCCTGGAACCAGGAGCGCCAGCTGGGCGATCTGGAGCTGCTGCAGCAGCAAACGGCCTTTGGCTTCACCGCCGAAGACTTTGAGCTGGTGATCGAGGACATGGCCGGCGCGGCCAAGGAGCCCACCTACTGCATGGGCGACGACATCCCACTGGCGGTGCTCTCCGACAAGCCGCACCTGCTCTACGACTACTTCAAGCAGCGCTTTGCCCAGGTCACCAACCCGCCGATCGATCCGCTGCGGGAAAAGCTGGTGATGAGCCTGGAGATGCACCTGGGCAAGCGGGGCTCGCCCCTGAAGCCCGAGGCCGCTTCCGCGGCGGTGCTGCACCTGGCCAGCCCGATCCTCAATGAGGCGGAGCTGGCGGCGGTAGCCCAGCAGGGCCTGCCCAGCGTCACCCTCTCCACGTTGATGGCGATCACCGATGGGCCTGGGGGCCTGGCGGCAGCGGTAGAGCGCCTCAAGGCCGAAGCTGAAACGGCTGTGCGCGGCGGTACGCAGATCCTGGTGCTCAGTGATCGCGACGGCTCCAGTGGTGGAATCACGGCCACGACCACCACCATCCCGCCGTTGCTGGCGGTGGGTGCGGTGCATCACCACCTGCTCAACCTGGGGCTGCGGCTGCAGGCCTCCCTTGTGGTGGACACCGCCCAGTGCTGGAGCACCCATCACCTGGCTTGCCTGATCGGTTACGGCGCCAGTGCCGTGTGCCCCTGGCTCACCTGGGAAACCACCCGCCACTGGCTGGCGCATCCCCGTGTGCAGAAATTGATTGAAACCGGCAAGTTGCCGGCCCTCACGCCCGATCAGGTCCAGGCCAACGTGCGCAAGGCCCTGGAAGATGGCCTGCGCAAGATTCTCTCCAAGATCGGCATCTCGCTGCTGGCCAGCTATCACGGTGCCCAGATCTTTGAGGCCATCGGCCTTGGTGCCGATCTGATCGAGCTGGCGTTCAAGGGCACCACTAGCCGGGTGGCGGGCCTGAGCCTGGTCGAATTGGCCAGTGAAACCTTGAGCTTCCACGCCAAGGCCTTCCCCGAGCTGAACCGCACCAAGCTCGAGTTCATGGGCTTTGTGCAATACCGCACCGGCGGTGAATACCACCTCAACAGCCCGGAGATGGCCAAGGCCCTGCATGCGGCCGTCAAGGCGGGCCCCGGCTACGACCACTTCTCCACCTACAAGACCCTGCTGGAGAACCGGCCGGTCACAGCCCTGCGCGACCTGCTGGAGCTCAAGCCTGCGCCGGCGCCCCTGGCGATCGAGCAGGTGGAGAGCGTGGAGAGCATCTGCGCCCGCTTCTGCACCGGTGGCATGAGCCTGGGGGCCCTCTCGCGTGAGGCCCATGAGGTGCTGGCCATCGCCATGAACCGCATTGGCGGCAAGAGCAACAGCGGCGAGGGCGGTGAGGATCCGGCCCGCTTCCACACCCTCACGAACGTGGATGCGGAAGGGCGCTCAGCCACCCTGCCCACGCTGAAGGGCCTCCGTAACGGCGACACCGCCTGCTCGGCGATCAAGCAGATCGCCTCGGGTCGTTTCGGCGTGACCCCCGAATACCTGCGCAGCGGCCAGCAGCTGGAGATCAAGGTGGCCCAGGGGGCTAAGCCCGGCGAGGGCGGCCAGTTGCCGGGCCCGAAGGTGGATCCCTACATCGCCTGGCTGCGCAACAGCAAGCCCGGCGTGGCGCTGATCTCGCCGCCACCCCACCACGACATCTATTCAATCGAGGACCTGGCCCAGCTGATCCACGACCTCCATCAGGTGCATCCCGCCGCCAAGGTGAGCGTGAAGCTGGTGGCCGAGATCGGTATCGGCACGATTGCTGCCGGTGTGGCCAAGGCCAACGCTGATGTGATCCAGATTTCCGGCCACGACGGCGGCACCGGCGCCTCGCCGCTGAGCTCGATCAAGCATGCCGGCGGCCCCTGGGAGCTTGGCCTTACCGAGGTGCACCGGTCCCTGCTGGAGAACGGCCTGCGCGATCGGGTGCTGCTGCGGGCCGATGGCGGCCTCAAGACCGGCTGGGACGTGATCATCGCCGCCCTGCTGGGCGCCGAGGAATACGGCTTCGGCTCGGTGGCGATGATCGCTGAGGGCTGCATCATGGCCCGCGTTTGCCACACCAATAACTGCCCGGTGGGCGTGGCCACCCAGAAGGAAAACCTGCGCAAGCGCTTCCCTGGCGTGCCCGAGCACGTGGTGAATTTCTTCCTGTTCGTTGCCGAGGAGGTGCGCCAGCTCCTCAGCGTGCTGGGCGTGGCACGCCTCGAAGACTTGATCGGCCGCACGGAGCTGCTGCAGCCCCGCCCCGTGAAGCTGGCCAAAACCCAGGCCCTCGATCTCTCCTGCCTGATCGATCCGATTGCGGCGGCGGCCGATCGCCGCTGGCTGCAGCACGACGCCCAGGCCCACGGCAATGGCCCGATCCTGGAAGATCAATTGCTGGCCGATGCCGAGGTGATGGCCGCCATCGAGGGCCACGGCCGAGTGGCCCGCACCCTGGCGATCGTGAACACCGACCGCAGCGTGGGCGCCCGCCTCGCCGGCGAAATCGCTGCCCGCCACGGCAACACCGGCTTTCAGGGCCAGCTCGACCTCACCTATGAGGGGGCCGCTGGCCAGAGCTTCGGGGCCTTTGTGCTCCAGGGCCTGAACGTGCGTCTGGTGGGCGAAGCCAACGACTACGTGGGCAAGGGCCTCAACGGTGGCCGCCTCACCGTGGTGCCCCCGGCGGGCGTGCAGGATCCCGGCTGCCAGGTGATCCTTGGCAACACCTGCCTCTACGGCGCCACCGGCGGCGAGCTGTTTGCTCTGGGCCGGGCTGGTGAGCGCTTCGCCGTGCGCAACAGCGGTGCCAAAACCGTGGTGGAAGGCGCCGGCGACCACTGCTGCGAGTACATGACCGGCGGCGTGGTGGTGGTGCTGGGCTCTACCGGCCGCAATGTGGCGGCCGGTATGACCGGCGGCGTGGCCTTCATCCTCGATGAGAGCGGCGGCCTGCGAGAGCGGGTGAACCCTGAGATTGTGGCCATCGCCGAGCTCACCACCCCGGAGCAGGACGCCCTGCTCAAGCCCCTGCTGGAGGCCCACCTGCAGGCCACCGGTAGCGCCAAGGCCGCGGCGATCCTGGCCGACTGGCCCACCTGGAAGGCCCAGTTCAAGCTGCTGGTGCCCCCCAGCGAGAAGGCCACCGTGGGCCTGGCGGAACGGGAGGCCGTGGCGGCTTAGCGGGGATACTCCCGCATCAGCCGCTGCACCTCTCCGGCGTGGTAGCTACTGCGGGTGAGCGGTGTGCTCACCACCTGCAGAAAGCCCAGCTCTGCCTCACCGTGGTGGCGGAAGGCCGTGAACTGTTCCGGCGTCACGAAGCGATCCACCGGCAGGTGCTTGGGGCCTGGGGAGAGGTACTGGCCGATGGTCACGATGTCCACCTGGTGGCGCCGTAGATCGGCCATCACCTCCCTCACCTCGGCGTCGCTTTCGCCCAGGCCGGTCATCAGGCCTGATTTGGTGTAGGTGCGCGGCCAGGCCAGGCGCACCCGCTGCAGCAGCTCCAGCGAGCGCTCGTAGACCCCCTGGGGCCGGGCCTTCTTATACAGCCGCGGCACCGTTTCGATGTTGTGGTTGAGCACCTCCGGCGCGCCCTCCATCACGGCGGCCAGGGCGTCCCAGTTGCCGCAGAAATCGGGGATCAGCAGTTCGATCGTGGTGAGGGGTGAGCGCTGGCGCACCTGCGCGATGCAGGCCACAAACTGGCTGGCGCCGCCATCGGCCAGGTCGTCTCGGTTCACCGAGGTGATCACCACGTGGCTCAGGCCCAGGCGGGCCACGGCTTCCCCGAGCCGTTCGGGTTCCGTGGGGTCGAGCTCCCGCACGCTCTTGTCGAAGTCGATGTCGCAGTAGGGGCAGGCGCGGGTGCAGCCCGGCCCCATGATCAGAAAAGTGGCCGTGCCGCCGGCAAAGCACTCACCGATGTTGGGGCAGCTCGCCTCCTGGCAGACGGTGTTGAGCTTGAGATCCTGCAGCAGATCGGCCACCTCGCCAATCCGCTCCCGCTGGGGGGCCTTGACGCGCAGCCAGTCGGGTTTGAGCAAGGCGATCGGGGTGCCCGGAGGCAGCAAGCAGACGCCTGACTCTAGAAAGCGGGGGGTGCCGCCATCCCCTACACTCCGGCCATCGGGATGTAGCGCAGCTTGGTAGCGCACTTCGTTCGGGACGAAGGGGCCGCAGGTTCGAATCCTGTCATCCCGACTTGATCACGCAGGCCTGGTCTCCCAGGCCTCCAGTCCGCGGCCCTGGCATGGGTTAGCTGAGCTCTGCGCCGGGGTAGCCCCGTGGGGTCACCATGCGCCCGCCCTGCACACGGCTGGTGCTGTTGCCGATCAGCACCAAGGTGAGCATGTCCACCTGATCGAGCGGCAGCTCGCCCAGGGTGTGCAGGCTCACCGCTTCTTCAGGCCGGCCCAGCTGGCGGGCGAGCACCACCGGCGTGCCTGGCGGACGGGCCTCCAGCAGCAGCTCCCGGGCTCGACCCAGTTGCCAGTCGCGACCCATGGAGCGGGGGTTGTAGAGAGCCACCACGAAATCCCCTGCGGCAGCCGCCTGCAGGCGCTTCTCGATCACGGCCCAGGGGGTGAGGCGATCGCTGAGGCTCACGGTGCAGAAATCGTGCATTAGGGGAGCACCGGCCCGGGCGGCGGCCAGCTGCAGGGCAGAGAGGCCTGGATGCACGGTGAAGGCAGGGCGATCGCCGGGGTCCAGGGCCATCCACTGCTCCAGGGCCAGGCCAGCCATGCCATAGATGCCGCTGTCTCCTGAGGAGATCAACGCCACCGTGAGTCCCTGGCAGGCCAGCTCGAGGGCCTCGCGGCAGCGCTCCCGTTCCTGGGTGAGCTGGCCGTCGCTGCGGAGCTGATCGGGGCGCCGCAGGGGTTCCAGCAGATCCAGGTAGAGGCCGTAGCCCACCCACACGCAGCTCTCGGCCAGGGCACGCCGCGCATCCGGGGTGAGCAGATCCAGGCTGCCGGGGCCACTGCCGATCAGATGCAGCTGGCCCCTGCCTGGAGCCCATTGGCTGTCCGCCTGGCCGATGGCCAGGGTGGCGGCCCCCTGCTCACCAGGTTGTGCCCGCTCGATCCGCTTCTCGGCCCGCAGCTGGGCGGCAGGTCCTGCCGCTAGCTGGGCGGCAGCCTCGGCCACGCTGGCGGTGCCCAATTCGGCGGCCACCGCGGCGGATGGGTTGGGCACCGCCACCGCCGCCAGCTGCTCGGCGGGGAAGCAGCGCAGCGGCCAGCCCCGCCGCTGGGCCAGGTCCAGCAGGGCCGGCTCATCGGCCTTGCGATCGGCCGTGGCCACCCCGGCCACGGCCTCCGGTGCCAGGTTCAGTTCGGCCAAGGTGGTGTCGATGCACCGCTCCAGCAGGCTGAGGCTGGTGCCGCGCTCGCAGCCCATGCCCAGCCAGAGGCTGGGAGGGTGCCAGTTGCAGGCGCTGGTGGGCGCGTTGCCGATCACCAGATCGGGGCTCGAGCTGGATGACGCTGCGGCGGGAGCGCCGTCCAGTTGCTGCCAGCGGCGGTTGCCCGCCGTTTGCGCCACCTGGATCGGCGCTTGTCGCTGGGCTTGCTTCATCAGCGCATCCCAGGGGCCGCTGCCTCGCCGCCAGCCCCAGGCCTCGCCGAAGCTGTCCAGGGCCAGGCGCCCCTCGCTGCTGCAGGCACCGGTGAGCACCGCGGCGCCTCCCAGCAGCGCCGCGATCTGCTCGCTCAGGGCTTCGCCGCCGGCGGCATGACCACCCAGCAGCGGGATCGCAAACCGCCCCTGGGGATCGAGCACCACCACCGCTGGATCCTCAGATTTATGGCCCAGTAACGGCGCGATCAGCCTGGTGATGGCACCGCATGCCCCCACGGCCACAAAGGCGCTGCTCTGCTGCCACTCGGCGCTGAGCAGCTCGGCCACGCCGCGGCTGCTCCAGGCAGGATCAGTTTCGGTGCCGTTCGGTGGTAGGGCGATCCGGTCGATCAGGCCGGCGTTGAGTAGGCGGCGCAGCAGGGGAAGGGCGTTGCTGCTCAGGGCAAAACCCCAGCGAAGGCGTTCGGTCATCCCTGCAGCTTCTCGCGCAGCCCGGCCAGGGGCCCCGACGGCTTGGGTTTCAGCAGGGAACCATCGGCATTCACCTGATCCCGGGCCGAACCCTTGAGGGTGCTGCCGGGGGCAATGCGATCGGGCGGGGCTGTCGGCACAGTCACCACGGGGGCAGACGCCTGTGGTGGCGGCTCTGGAGCTGGCGTCTCGGCTTCAGGCTGCTGTGCAGCAAGGGAGCTGCTGCTGTTCGCCGACCCGTCGTCGGGGCCCGGCCCGGCGGCATCGGCTTCAGGGCTGGTGTCGCTGGTGTCTGTTGTGAAGCTCTCGGGGAGCGATGCCGGCGGTTCGGATTCGGGTTGCGGCGCGGGTGGGACTTCCGGTTCGGGTTGGGTTTCCGGCTCCGGCTCCGGCTCAGGTTCAGGCTCGCTCGCCGCTACCGGTGCTGGCGGTGCTGGTGGCGGTGGTACCGCTGGGGCAACGCCGCTCAGCCGGTCTAGTTCCTCGTTGCTCAGGCCTGGCTTCTGCCAGGCGGTCCGCTGATTGCTCTGGATCACCACCTCCTGAACCAGGCTGTTGAAGGGTGGGTTCAAGGGGTCGCCACGGCCATCCAGCAACTCCAGCTGCACGGCATTGCTGCCGCTGCGGAAGCCCTTCAGCCACAGGGGCGTCTGCCGGTCCACCAAAAAGCTGTCCCCGTTCACGCTCACCCGCAGCCGCCAGCGGCCGTCGTCGTCGCGGAGGCGCTGCAGTGGAGCATCAAACAGCAGCCAATCCACCAGCACTGGCTCCGCTCCGGTGCGGCCATTGGGACTGCTGGCAATGAGTTGGGGGCTGCCGGTGGCCGGCAGTTCGGGCGGATTGGCTGCCACCCGGTGCACCCGGATCTGGGTGCTGGCCCCGGGGGATTTCACCGCTTCGCCCCAGGGCCTGGCCGCGTAGACGGTGACGCGATGACTGCCTGGGCTGAGCTCGGGCAGCGGCACGTTGGCCGCGGCGGCCTCACTGCTCAGCCGCAACGGGGGCTCCCCATCGATCTGCACCACCAGATGGGGGCCCAGGCCCAGCTCGCCGGCGTCCGCCAGGGGCCAATCGCTCACGCGCAGCTTGAGGGCCCAAGGCCCAGCGGGCAGCACGGTGCCATCGGCTGGCGCCAGCACGACCACCCGTGGCTGCCGTTCCCTTAGCCGTTCGCTCAGCTCTTGCACGGCGCCAGGGGGTGGCACCTCCTGGAGGTTGCCCGTGGGCGTGGTGGCTGCCAGCGGGGCTGGTGCTGCCGGTGGGGCGTTGGTTCGGCTGCAGCCGCCACCCAGCACGGTCAGTGCCATCAGCACCAAGGCGATCAGACCCCGCAGCGGCGCTGCCAGCATCCCGATGTCTCCTCTTCTATATGGGAGCGTTTCTGAGCGCATTCTGCAGCGTGGTGGCCAGGCTGCAGAAAAGAGCAACAGAAATGATTCCTAAATATGCCGCTTGAGAGTAAATGAGCGCTCTCAAAAAACGTTTTCAGGATGATTGCTTCTCTGCTCGAGAGCTCAGGCCCTGACTGGAGGGGGCCCGGATTGAACCTTTGTAACTGCCGGCCCAAGGGGGCCCGAATTCACTTTTATACTTCCGCCAGCGGTCCCCTTTTTGGGGCCCGAGCTCCAGTCAGGGCAAGCGGTCTCGGCTTCGGTCGTGGTCCCGTCCTGGCTGGCGCCCATGGGCGCGTTCGGCCTCGGCCTGGCTCGCTCTTGCGGCTCCACCGGTCTGGGCTTCGGTTCAGTCCGGAGGGGTGGACCTCCACCTCGACCCCGTCCCTCGAGGAACGTCTCGATGACCATCAGCCCACCAGAGCGTGGGAAAACGGCGAAAGCCCAGGTCGACCGGGTGAACAACCCGGCCACCTTCGAACTGTTCGGCAAGCCCGGCCACTTCGATCGCAGCCTCGCCAAAGGTCCCAAAACCACCACCTGGGTTTGGAACCTCCACGCCAACGCTCACGACTTCGACAGCCACACCAGTGATCTCGAAGAGGTCAGCCGGAAGATCTTTTCGGCCCACTTCGGTCATCTGGCCGTCATCTTCATTTGGCTGAGCGGTGCCTTCTTCCACGGCGCCCGCTTCTCCAACTACTCCGGCTGGCTGGCCGACCCCACGCACGTGAAACCCAGTGCGCAGGTGGTTTGGCCTGTTTTCGGCCAAGAAATCCTGAATGGCGATATGGGTGCCGGTTTCCACGGCATTCAGATCACCTCCGGTCTCTTCCACGTGTGGAGGGCCTGGGGCATCACCAACGAAACGCAGCTGATGGCTCTGGCCATCGGTGCTCTGGTGATGGCCGGCCTGATGCTCAATGCGGGCGTCTTCCACTACCACAAGGCAGCTCCAAAGCTCGAGTGGTTCCAGAACGTTGAGTCGATGCTCAACCACCATCTGGCCGGTCTGCTTGGTCTGGGCTCCCTGTCCTGGGCGGGTCACCTGATCCATGTGTCTCTGCCCACCACCGCGCTGATGGATGCCATCGACGCCGGCAAGCCGCTGGCGCTCAACGGCAAGACCATCGCCACTTACGCAGACATCCCTCTGCCCCACGAGTTCCTGAATCAGGACCTCATCGCCCAGCTGTTCCCTGGTTTCGGTGCCGGCATCAATGCCTTCTTCACCGGTAACTGGGCGGCCTACAGCGATTTCCTCACCTTCAAGGGTGGCCTGAATCCTGTAACCGGCAGCCTGTGGATGAGCGACATCGCTCACCACCACCTGGCGATTGCGGTGCTGTTCATCGTGGCCGGTCACATGTACCGGACCAATTGGGGCATTGGCCACAGCATCAAGGAGATCCTTGAGGGCCAGAAGGGCGACCCCCTGCTGTTCCCGGCCTCCAAAGGTCATGACGGCCTCTACGAGTTCATGACCACCAGCTGGCACGCCCAGTTG
>JBIIQU010000156.1:0-3846 GCA_044341905.1 Vulcanococcus sp.
TGTAGATGCAGGCCGGGGTGCTGCGGTTGCGGTGGCCCCTAGCCGCTGCTGGAGGCGCTCGATCGCTCGGTCTTCCGCCACCTCGGCGCTCTCTGCTTCCCCCAGGGCACTGCCCAGGCAGGCCCCCTGCTGCCAGGCCGATACCCGCACTACCCGCCGGCCAGCTTCGGCGTGCACCAGTCGGGCCTTCAGCTGCATCGCGCGATTGCCGCTCGAACACGCTTCCTAGAGTGCCTGCTTCCGGCCTCCGCTGCAGATCCCATGGAAGCCGAATCGATTCCCTCCCTGTCTCCCTTGATCGAAGGGGCGGATCAGTGGGGGGAAATGCTGGCGCTGCTGCCGCTTCTGGTGGCCCTGGAGGCGGTGCTCTCCGCCGATAACGCCATTGCCTTGGCGGCCATCTCCCGCAGCCTGCGCACTCCGGCGCTCCAGGGGCAGGCCCTCAACTTCGGCTTGGCCCTGGCGCTGGTGTTCCGGCTGGGATTGATCGCCGCCGCCAGCTGGGTTCTGGATTTCTGGCCTCTGCAGCTGGCGGCGGCGGGCTATCTGTTGTGGCTCAGCGGCAGCAACCTGCTGCCCCGCTGGTTTGGTTCCCATCCCGAGGAGCCGGAGGCTGGGGGCGACGCCGGTCTTGAGGCTGACGCCACCGCGCCTGCCGATCGGCCCTTGCTGGCGGTGGTGGCCACCCTGGCCGTGACCGACCTGGCGTTCTCCATCGACAGTGTTGCGGCGGCGGTGGCCGTGAGCGACAACCTCCTGCTGGTGATGGCCGGTGGTGTGATCGGCGTGATCGCCCTGCGACTCACCTCTGCCCTGTTCATTCGCTGGCTGGCTGTGTTTCGTCACCTCGAGGCTGCCGGCTATCTGGCGGTGGGCATGGTGGGAGTGCGCCTCGTGCTGCGGCTGGTGGCCCCGCAACTGGTGCCGCCGGAATGGGGCTTGCTGCTGCTGGTGGCCCTGTTGTTCCTCTGGGGCTTCTCGGCGCGCAATCCGGCGGCCGATCCCGCTGAGATCAATCCCTGAATTGTGTTTCCGAATTGATGCGCGTTGAGTTGCGACAGGCCGGCAGCAACCAGTTGCTGGAGTTTCTGGACCTCGAAGACATCCCCCAGCCGGGCCGCTGGCTGGAACTGGAAGACCGCAGCTTCCTGGTGCTCCAGCGGCATCATCGTTATCAATTACGAGCCGGCCGTTATGAGCTCGCGGCCATCGCCCTGCAGGTGAAATCCCAGAAACGGCCTGCGGATGCCCGCTGGTGGGAGGGCCGCTGGGTGATCGGTGATCCCAGCTGCCGCTTCAATGCCCGCACCCCGCTGCTGCGCTGTGCGGTGCTGCCGGAGGGGCCCTGTGAGCGTTGCGCCCACTTCAGCCCCGACTGACCCCATGGCGATCTGGTGTGAGGGGCAACTGGTGGCCGGCCACGGCGTGGCCTCGGGACGGTCGCTAGAGAGTCCCTATCCCGCCGGCACGATCAGCCTGCAGGCGCCCTGCTTCCGGCAGCTGGGGCTCGATTTGGACGGCTTCCAGCTCGCCACCCTCAACCTCGACTTCAGCCCCGGTGAGTGGCGGTTACGGGATCCCGACCACACGTTCCCCCAACTGCGCTGGACCGATCGGCATCCGCCGGAAACCTTCTCCTTCTGGCGTTGCCGCCTGCGCCGCTGCTCCCAGGCACCCGCCCAGGGCGTGGACGCGCTGGTGTACTACCCCCATCCCGAAACTAAGCGGGCCCACCACCAGCACCCTGCGCTGTTGGAGGTGTTGGCACCGCCCCTGGGGCCCGTGGCGGTGGCCGATTGTTTTGCCCTGGAGCTCGATCCACGCCGCTGCCGGCTGATCCAGCCGGCTCGCCTGCGGGCTCGGCTGCTGGAGTTCTTGAAGTTCCGGGTGTTAGCCGCCCAGGACAGCTTCTTCGATGGCAGCGATTTGCCGGCATTCCGGGCCTGGTTGCAGGGCTGCTGGCCCGAGGCCTGCGACCTGGCCGATGCCGACCTGGAGCGCACCCTGGAGCAGGCCCGCCGGCTCTACACCGAGGGCTGCGGCAGGGGTGCGGCCTAGGGTGAAGCCATCCCCTGTGATGAGCTCCGATTTCCCTGTCATCCAACCCAGCTCCGGGTCAGGAGCAGCGTTCGCGGCCCCGGCGCATCGTCCGTGCCGCGACATCGGAGCCCTCCCATGCCCCGGCTTTAGCGGCCGTGTCTGAGGAGGAGCTCAACGACTCGGCCTTTACCGCCTTGGGCCTGGGCCGGCCGATCGTGCAGGCGGTGCTCGAGAAGGGCTACACCACCCCCTCGCCGATTCAGCAGCAATGCATCCCCGCGGTATTGGCGGGTCACGATGTGATGGCTGCCGCCCAGACCGGCACCGGGAAGACCGCCGGCTTCACCCTGCCGATGCTGGAGCGGTTGCGCCATGGCCCCCACGCCCGCAACAACCTGGTGCGGGCGCTGGTGCTCACCCCCACCCGCGAACTGGCAGCCCAGGTGGGCGAGAACGTGGCGGCCTATTCACGCCACCTGGATCTGCGCTCCGATGTGGTGTTCGGTGGCGTGAAGATCAACCCGCAGATGATGCGTCTGCGGCGCGGCACCGACGTGCTCGTGGCTACGCCGGGTCGGTTGATGGATCTGGCCCAGCAGAACGCCGTGAAGCTTGACCGGGTGGAAATCCTGGTGCTGGATGAAGCCGATCGGATGCTCGATATGGGCTTCATCCGCGACATCCAGAAGATCCTGGCCCTGCTGCCCCCGAAGCGCCAGAACCTGCTGTTCTCCGCCACCTTTGAGGCCTCGATCAAGAAGCTGGCCACAGGCCTGCTCCACAACCCGGTGCAGCTGCAGGCCACCCCGGAGAACCGCACGGCCACCACGGTGGAGCACGTGCTCCATCCCTGCGACATGGCCCGCAAGCCCGACCTGCTTACCCACCTGATCAGGAGCAACGACTGGCAGCAGGTGTTGGTGTTCTCCCGCACCAAGCACGGCGCCAACCGCATCGCCGAGCGGCTCACCAAGGAGGGGATGGAGGCTGCCGCCATCCACGGCAACAAGAGCCAGGGGGCCCGCACCCGGGCCCTGGCGGGTTTCAAGAGCGGCGAGGTGCGGGTGTTGGTGGCCACCGACATCGCAGCGCGGGGCATCGACATCCACCAGCTGCCCCATGTGGTGAACCTGGATCTACCCAACCAGGCGGAGGACTATGTGCACCGCATCGGTCGCACCGGCCGCGCCGGCCACAGCGGCCACGCCGTGTCTCTGGTGGCTGCCGAGGAGCATGAGCTGCTGCGGGCCATTGAGCGGATGATCGGCAACCCGTTGCCCAAGCAGGCCGTGCCGGGCTTTGAGCCCACCATCCTCTCGGCCCCGCCCCTGGACCTCAGTGGGGGCCGGGGCCGAGGCGGCTCCCGTGGCGGCTCCCGCGGTGCCCCATCTCGCGCGGCCCGGCCCGCGGCTCCCCGCAGCCGGCGCGCCCCAGGCCGTTAAGCCTGGGGCTCAGGGCCCAGCTGGTCGCCCACCTTGGCCCCCAGTTGTTGGATCAGTACCGGCCCTGCAGAGGCGGTTTTGCCCTCCAGCTGGGCCTCGCGCACCAGCACCGGACACCCCTTGGTGGCCACCACCAGACCGATGCCGTCGGCGATCGCCAGCACCCTGCCCGGAGCGGCTTCTGTGGTGGTGAGGCCGCCCTGCTGAGCTAGCCGCTGCCCTTCCGGGCTGAGTTGCGCGGCCAGCCGTTGCACCAGGGGTTCGGTGGCCAGCAGTTTCAGTCGCTTGCCCTGCCAGCTGGTGGTGGCGCCGGGGTAGAGCCCCATCACTTTGCGGTGGATGGCCAGGGCGGAGCTGTTCCAAT
>JBIIQU010000157.1:0-3836 GCA_044341905.1 Vulcanococcus sp.
CAACAAGCTGCTCAAGGGGGCCCTGGGCAGCAACAACTTCGATGCGAATTCACGCCTGTGCATGAGTTCGGCGGTGGCCGGCTATGCCCGCAGCCTCGGCTCCGATGGCCCTCCCTGCTGCTACGACGATCTCGATGCGGCCGACCTGGTGGTGCTGATCGGCACCAACACGGCCGAGTGCCATCCGGTGTTGTTTCAGCGGCTGCTGAAGCGCAAGCGCAAAGACAGGCAGGCCTTGCGTCTGGTGGTGGTGGATCCCCGGGCCACGGCCACCAGCGATGCCGCTGATCTGCACCTGGCGCTTCGCCCCGGCACGGATCTGGTGCTCTTGCACGGCGTGGGCCACCTGTTGTTGCAGGCCGCGGCGATCAACCAGGGCTTCGTGGCTGCCCACACGCAGGGCTTTGAAGCATTGGCGGCGCTCTGGCAAGCCTGGACGCCGCAGCGGGTCAGTGATCTCTGTGGGATCCGCGAAGCCGATTTGCGCCAGCTGGCCCAGTGGTGGGCTGGCTCCACCGGGGTGCTCAGCCTCTGGTCCATGGGGGTGAACCAGAGCAGCGAGGGCACCGCCACCGTGGCGGGGATCATCAATTTGCATCTGGTCACCGGTCAGATCGGGAGGGAGGGAGCGGGCCCCTTCTCGCTCACGGGCCAGCCCAATGCCATGGGGGGGCGTGAGGCCGGTGGCCTGGCCCAGCTGCTGCCCGGCTATCGCGTTGTGGCGAACGCCGAGCACCGCGCCGAGGTGGAGCGGCACTGGGGCTTTGCTCCCGGTTCGATCGCGGCCGAACCCGGCCTGGCGGTGTGGCAGCAGATCGAGGCGATGGAGCGGGGAGACCTGGGGCTGTGGTGGGTGGCTGCCACCAATCCCCTGGTGAGCATGCCGTCGCTGGATCGGGTGCGGGCGGCGGTGGCCAACTGCCCGCTGGTGGTGCTGAGTGAGGCCTACGCCGATACGGAAACGGCCGAGGTGGCCCATCTGGTGCTGCCGGCGGCCCAGTGGAGTGAGAAGAGCGGCGTGATGACCAACTCCGAGCGCCGCGTCACCCTGTGTGCTGCCTTCCGGGATCCACCGGGTGAGGCCAGGGCCGACTGGGCGATCTTTGCTGAGCTGGGTCGCCGCCTGGGCTTCGTGGATCAGTTCAGTTACGGCTCAGCGGCGGAGGTATACGCGGAGTTCACGGCGCTCACGGCCGGCCGGGTGTGTGACGTCAGTGGCCTCAGCCACGACCTGCTGGCCCAGCAGGGCCCCCAGCAGTGGCCTTTCCCGGCAGGGACGCAGCCCGGTGGCGGTCAGGCGCGCCTCTATGGCGAGGTGTGTACCTTCCCGGCCGCCCCCGCAGGCCATCGCTTCCCCACCGGCAACGGTCGGGCCCGTCTGTGGGCCGACCTGCCCCTGGGGTTAGCCGAACCCCCGTGCGACGCCTACCCGCTGGTGCTCACGGTGGGGCGTTACCTGGGCCACTGGCACACCATGACGCGCACGGCCCATGTGGCGCGGATTGTGAAACAGCATCCCGAGCCGCTGCTGGAGGTGCATCCCACCGATGGCGAGTGCTACGGCCTGGTGGATGGCGCCATGGCCCAAGTGGGCTCCCGCCGCGGCTCCGTGACGGCCCGGGTGCAACTCACCGAGCGCATTCGGCCGGGCACGGTGTTCCTGCCGATGCACTGGGGGGCCAACCAGGCCAAGGCCTGTGAAGCCAACCGGCTGATGCATGAGCTGGGCTGCCCCCATTCCCAGCAGCCGGAGTTGAAGGCCGCCGCCGTTTGGGTGGCGCCTTGGCGTACGCCCGAGGCGTCTACCTAGCGGAACGGTCGGCGGCCTCAGGCCTCCACCAGCAGCGGCGCGATGCGCAGGGTCCGGCCGGGTCCGCTGTCCTGCTGGATCAGGCCCATGTCCCGCCATTTCGAGAGCTGGCGCGTCACCGTGACGCGGGTGTGGCCGCTCAGCTCCGCCAGGTCGGCATGGGTGAATTTCAGGGGCAACTCATACCAGTGGCCGCTGCGGCGACCCAGCCGTTGCACCAGCAGTTGCAGCAGGGCGGCGATGCGCTGTTCGGCGTCCCCCAGGTGGCGGATCATCAGCAGGGCCACGGTCCAGTCGTTCAGGCTGCTGGCGCCGGCGGGAGGCATGGCCGAGCAGCCCGCCACCAGCTGGGCAGGGCTCAGGGCCTGCAGGTGCAGCCGGGCGTGGCGCAGCAGGTCGAGCGGGAGATGGTCGCCGGTCTGGAGGAAGCCGAGGGTCATGGGGTGGGCCTGTAGGGCTTCCTGCTCTGGCCTCGAGATGGCCACCCGGACCAGGCCGGCCGTGATGCTCAGGCAACTGCTCTGCAGCAGCACCCGCTCGTCCAGCAGCATGGTGTGACCGGCCTTGATCTGCAGTCCCCCTTCGCTCGGTCGCCGTTCAATCGTCGTCATGGGCAAAACGGCGATAGAGGAAGTCGAGGGCGTGGTTCCGTAGCTGGGCGTAGCGCGGATCGTTCTGGATCGTCTCGTAGCGGCGCGGGCGCTCGAACGGCACCTCCACGATTTCCCCGATGGTGGCGGCTGGTCCGTTGGTCATCATCACCACCCGGTCGGCCAGGAACAGCGCCTCGTCGATGTCGTGGGTGATCATCAGCACGGTGGGTTTGTGTTGCCGCCAGATGGCCAGCAGTTCCTCCTGCAGTTCCTCCTTGGTAATGGCATCGAGGGCGCCGAAGGGTTCATCCAGCACCAGCACTTCCGGGCTCACCGCCAGGGCCCGGGCGATGGCAACCCGCTGACGCATGCCCCCGGAGATCTGGTCGGGTCGCTTGTGGCGTGCTTCCAGCAAACCCACCATTTCGAGGTGGTGATGCACCACCTCAGCTCGGACTCCAGCCGTGAGCTCGGCCCGGGCAGCCTTCACCGCCAGGTCCACGTTTTGCTCCACGGTTTTCCAGGGCAGCAGGGAGTAGTTCTGGAATACGACCATGCGGTCCGGTCCGGGCCGCTCGATCGGTATGTCCCGCAGGGTCACGCTGCCGCTGCTGGGCTGCAGGAAGCCCGACACCATGTTGAGGAGCGTCGACTTACCGCAGCCGGAATGGCCGATCACACAAATGAATTCGCCCTGGCGCACTTGCAGGTTGATGTCCTTGAGGGCCTCAAAGGGCCCGCGCTTGGTCTGAAACACCTGGCTCACGCCACGGAACTCCAGGAAGGAGGTGCTGGTCATGGTGGCGGTCATCTCAGCGGGCAGCGAGGGTGCGGGGGGCCGCCGGCGGCGGCAGGCTGATGGGCTCCACGGCCACAGCGGCACTGAAGGGCAGGTCGCGCAGGTAGGCGAGCGGATCGTCCTGGTCGAAGCTCCGGCCATCCGCCAGGGCAAACGGCTGGCGTTCCGGCCGCAGGGCCGGGTACCCCGCCAGTTCGAGGGCGCGGTTGCACAGGTCGTTGCGGTACACCTGGCTCAGCAGCTCGACGCGGTTGCTGGGGAAGGCACTCCAGCCCCAGCGGCTGAATTGGCTGAGGATCCAGGTGCCTTCGGCGCCATTGGCCACGTGGGCCCGATCACTGTGGTAACGGTTCAGCGGCATCCGATCGCCGCAGGGGTCGCCGATGCCCAGGTTGAACTGGCGCTCCAGGGCTGCTGCCGAGCCCGCTCCGAGCCACTGGGGGCGGCTGAGCAGATCCACCAGTCCGTTGTGTTGGCCGCCGTCATCGCAGATCTGGGCGGCGCGCATCAGACCGGCGCAGAGGGCCAGCAGGGTGGATTCATGGTTGGCGGCCCAGCCCTCCTGGCAGGTGAGCACTTTCTCGGGATGGCCGCTCCAGATGTCGAGGTCGGTGGCGAGCACATAGGCCAGGCC
>JBIIQU010000158.1:0-3803 GCA_044341905.1 Vulcanococcus sp.
TGCTCACGGCTGGAACCGCAACCGAAGTTGCGGTTCACGAGCAGAATCGAAGCCCCTTGGTGTTCGGGCCGATCGAAGGGATGGGGCCCGGCCGGATCGCCCGCAAGCTCAGCACGATCATCCGCGAAGGCCGCAGGCCCCAGGGCCTCAAAGGTGACGCACTTCAGGAAGCGGGCCGGAATGATCCGATCGGTGTCGATGTCGTCACCGCGCACCACCACGGTGGTGCCACGCACCGCGACGATCGGTCCGACGGGGAAGGAAGTGGTGGGAGCAGTCATGGGGAGGGCGACGGGAGCTGACGGAAGCAAACCTGGAGGGGCAATTCAGAGCGGCGCGGACGACGCCAACAGCTCCCGCACATCGCTCACCTGGCCGTTGATGGCCGCAGCGGCCACCATGGCCGGGCTCATCAACAGCGTGCGCCCGCTGGCCGACCCCTGGCGGCCCTTGAAGTTGCGGTTGCTGGAGCTGGCACTGATCTGGCGGCCTTCCAGCCGGTCCGGGTTCATGGCCAGGCACATCGAGCAACCCGGCTCCCGCCACTCAAAGCCCGCGGCGGTGAACAGCTTGTCAAGGCCTTCGGCTTCCGCCGCCGCGGCCACCTGCTCACTGCCAGGCACCACGAAGGCCTTGATACCGGGCGCCACGTGGCGGCCCTTGGCCACCGCCGCCGCCGCCTGCAGATCGGACAGGCGGCCGTTGGTGCAGCTGCCGATGAAGCACACATCCACCGGCGTACCGGCAATCGGGCTGCCGGGCTGCAGATCCATGTAGCGGTAGGCCTCCTCGGCCAGGGGCCGCTCGTCGGGCTCGGTCTGCTCCAGGGTGGGCACGGTTTCATCCACGCCGATGCCCTGGCCCGGGGTGATGCCCCAGGTGATCGTGGGAGCAATGCTGGCGGCGTCGAAGCGCACCGTGTCGTCAAACACGGCATCGGGGCCGCTGGCCAGGCTGCTCCACCACGTCACCGCCCGGTCCCAGGCTTCGCCACTAGGGGCAAAGGGCCGCCCCTTCAGGTAGGCAAAGGTGACGGCATCGGGATTCACATACCCGCAGCGGGCGCCGCCCTCGATGGCCATGTTGCAGAGGGTCATGCGCTCCTCCATGGAGAGCGCCTCAATGGCCGGGCCGGCGAATTCATAGGCGTAGCCCACCCCGCCCTTCACCCCCAGGCTGCGGATGATGTGCAACACCAGATCCTTGGCGTACACACCCGGCTGCAGGGCGCCATCCACCCAGATGCGGCGCACCTTGAGCTTCCCCATCGAGAGGCTCTGGCTGGCCAGCACATCGCGCACCTGGCTGGTGCCAATGCCGAAGGCGATGGCCCCGAAGGCGCCGTGGGTGGAGGTGTGGGAATCGCCGCAGGCCACGGTCATGCCGGGCTGGGTGAGGCCCAGCTCGGGGGCGATCACGTGCACGATGCCCTGGCGGCCGCTGCCGAGGCCATGCAGGGTGATGCCGTGCTCGGCGCAGTTGCGCTCGAGGGTCACGAGCATCTCCTCGGCCAGGGGGTCGGCGAAGGGCCGCGCCTGGGAGGTGGTGGGCACGATGTGATCCACCGTGGCCACGGTGCGCTCGGGATGGCGCACGCTCAGGCCCAGATCCTTGAGGCCGGCAAACGCCTGGGGGCTGGTGACCTCATGGATCAGGTGCAGGCCGATGAACAGCTGGGTGGAACCACCGGGCAGCTCGGCAACCTGGTGCAGGGTCCAGACCTTGTCGTAGAGGGTGCCGGAGCTCACGGATGACCCGTTCGACTGAGGGACAAGCCTAGAGCTGCGCCCCGGGCCCCATTCGCCTCAGATCCGGCTACGGCAGGCCACCAAACCCTCTCTAGGACAGGGATGTCCCGGACAAAACGAGCCGCGGCACCTCTCCCGCCTCGCGAGCGATGCGAATTGCCCAGATTTCCCCGCTCTGCGAGAGCATCCCGCCCCAGCGCTACGGCGGCACCGAACGGGTGGTGCACTACCTCACCGAAGAGCTGGTGCGGCGCGGCCATGCCGTGGTGCTGTTCGCCAGCGGCGATTCCCGCACCAGCGCCGAGCTGTTCCCTTGCGTGCCCGAGGCCCTGCGCCTGGCGGGCTACAACGGCGACCCCACCGTGCCGGAGCTGATCCAGCTGGACCAGGTGATGGATCAGCTCGATCGCTTCGACGTGCTGCACTTCCACACCGGAGCGAGTCACTACCCCCTGATGCGGCGGCTGCCGTTGCCTCACCTCAACACCTTGCATGGTCCCTTGACCGCCCCCGACCGCGCCCAGCTGTATCGACGTTTCCACCAGCTGCCCCTGGTGTCGATCTCGGAAGCACAGCGCCAACCCCTGCCCGAGGCCCACTGGCTCGCCACTGTGTACCACGGCCTGCCCCTGGATCTCTATCAACCGGTGCGTGAGCCACACAACTACCTGGCCTTCGTAGGTCGCATCTCGCCGGAAAAACGCCTCGACCGGGCCATCGCCGTCGCCGACCAGCTGGGCCTGCCGCTGAAGGTGGCCGCGAAGATCGATAGCTGCGATGCGTCCTACTACCGCGATCACATCGCAGGCCTGATTGAGGGCAATCCGCTGGTGGAATTCATCGGCGAAGTCGACGACGCCGGCAAACAGGACGTGCTGGGCAACGCCTTGGCCCTGCTGTTCCCGATCGATTGGCCGGAGCCCTTTGGGCTGGTGATGATCGAAGCCAATGCCTGTGGCACCCCCGTGATTGCCTGGCGGAACGGCTCCACATCGGAGGTGATCCGACCCGGCCTGAACGGTGTCCTGGTCAACTCGATCGCCGAGGCCGTGGCTGCCGTGCGCCAGCTCGACCGGCTCGATCGCCGGGCGGTGCGCCGCGACTTCGAGCAGCGGTTCAGCGTGAGCCGCCAGGCGGAGCAGTACGAACAGCTCTACCGCCACCTAATCGACGTCCAGGCCGGCCAGCGCCCCCTGCACAGCCCCTGCCCACCCCGCGACCCCCTGCTCCATGCCGCATGACGTGCTCCCCCCGTTCGTGCTCAAGAACGGGGAAACCTTCGCGATGCTCGATGCTCGGGGCGAGATCGACCCTGACACCCATGCGGACTCGGGGATCTTTCACCGGGGCACACGCCATGTCAGCCGACTGGAATGGCGACTGTGGGGGCGTCCGGGGGCGGTGCTGAGCTCCACCGAACGGGGGGAACTGGGCCTGCAGGTGAGCCATCTCAGCCACGACGACGAAACCGTGCACCTCGAGCGGAGCACGGTGCTTACGCCGACGGCCTGCCTGCAGCAACTCACCTTCACCAGCTTTGCCCAAACGTCGTTGCAGGTGCCGATCACGCTGCACTTCGACGCCGACTTTCGGGACATTTTCGAGGTCAGGGGCTACCAGCGATCGGCGCGCGGCCGCACCGTGCGCACCTGCACCCCCGAGGGACTGGAAGCGGTGTACCGCGGGCTCGACGACAGCGATCGCTGCACCCTGGTGCAACTGAGTGGCCCCGTGCAGGAGGTGGACGAAACCTGCATGCAAGTGAGCCTGCAACTGGAGCCTCGCCGGCCTAGGCGGCTCTGCCTCGTGCTCGACTTCCATCCCGATGGCAACCGCCAGCAACCCACACCGGAGGCGGCGTTCGATGCGGCCCTGGTGGCCGCGGTGGATCGCTTCCGCGAGGCCAGCCGGCTGGCCGCCAGCGTCACCAGCGACAACCCAGCGTTCAATTGCTGGATTGCACGCTCCACCTCGGATGTGCACCTGCTCTCCAGCCAGCTGGACCATGGTCTGTACCCCTATGCCGGGGTGCCCTGGTTCAGTTGTCCGTTCGGA
>JBIIQU010000159.1:0-3802 GCA_044341905.1 Vulcanococcus sp.
CCGCCGGGCTGGCCGCCGGCTCGGCTGGAGCCGGGGTGTTGCCTTGTGCAGCCCTCCTCTGTGCAGCTGGCCTGCTTGCGCTCCTGGTTGCTGGACCGCGAGCGCTTGGAGCAGGCCCTGGCCTTGATCCGCCGTCATCACCACGATCCCGCCTTCATGGCGCAGGCCGGGGGCAGCCGCGATCCCGATGGTTGGGCTGCGGTGCAGGCGCTGTGTGCCCTGCACGTGGAGGAGGGGTTTTATGCCGCCACTTCGGCTCCCCTGGCCAGCCTGCGCGCCTGGGCTGATTCGTGTCTGGCCCTGTTGGCCCAATCCCAGTGGCTGCTGGATCTGCCCCAGCCCATGGGCTCCTGGTGGGCGGTGCTGCAGGGGCTGGTGCAGGAGCACAGCCGCCTGCCGGACCTGGTGGTGTGGCCTGAGGACGAGCGGTTCTATCAACTGCTCGCTGGCCAGGAGGTGGTGGTGGTTAGCCCCCTGGCGGGCCTGGTGGAGGAGCAGCACAGCAGTGGTCGTGCCTTTGCCTTGTTTGTCGATCTGGCGATTGCCCCGTACGGCCTGCGCTGTGTGGCGGCTCCGGCCTCCCTCTATCCCGAACGGCCCCAGCGGGGGTTTGAGGCGAGCGTGGCCGCTTGCCTGGAGGCGATCGAGGTGCTGGCCCGGCAGCGCCCCTTCAGCGTGTTTCTCTGCTCAGCCGGCGCCTACGACCTACCGCTCTGCCAGGCCGTGCGGGAGCGCTACGGGGCCAGTTGCGTGGCCATGGGAACCAGCCTCCACGCCCGCTTTGGTATCGAGCAGCCGGTCAGCCAGCACTGGCGCAGCGGGCAACGCCGCAGCGACCGCTGGCGGCGCATCAGCTGAAGGGCTGCAGCAGCAGGGCTCCAGCGTTGGGCAATCGGCCCAACCTGAAGCCATGGCTGCGCCGTCGTCACCGCCACGCGAAAGGCCAGCACCCGTGCTGCGGCAGGAGCTGCTGCAGTTGCATGATGACCACCGCCAGTTCAGCAGTTTTGACGCGTTTGCGGTGGCCTTGCCGGGGCTGATGCAGCTGGGGCGCCATCGGGATGCCGCGGCCACCTGCGTGGCCTTGCTGGGGTTGATCGAACCGCTGAGTGGCCGGCAGATCGAACCCCGCCGGATTCAGATCGGTCGCACCAATCTGCGGGAGTCGATTGTGGCGGCGGAGTGCCTATCTCGCCATCGCGCCATCACCCGCGTACTGGAGCATCTCGGGGAGAGTCTGATCAGCTTGCGGCAACAACGGGTTTATCTGCCGGAAACCTCCACGGGATTTGTCCGCTGGCTGGGCCAATACCTGCCCCACAACCTAGAGCTCAGTGACTTTCTTCAGGATGCGGAAATTGTGCCTTCGGCTCAGGCACTGCATCAGAACCTCTGTGCCCTCACTTATGGCCCAGAGAGCTTTGATCTGGTGATCTGCAACGACGTATTTGAGCATGTCTATGACCTTCCCAAGGCCCTTGAAGAAGTACACCGGGTGTTGAAGCCTGGTGGACGATTGTTGTCCACGTTTCCGATGGCTTTTGGCCAACAAGAAAGTATTATCAAGGCGGAATACCAGGGGCAACGCCAAGCTGCGTTGTTCCGAGGAGAGCCGGAATATCACGGCGATCCCATTCGGCCGACCCGCGGGTCCCTGGTGTATCAGATCCCTGGCTGGGAGATTCTCGATTTGGCGTCCACCATCGGTTTCTCCGCCGTGGTGATCCACCTGATCAGCAGCTGGAAGCATGGCGTGCTCGGCGCCGATCTGCCGGGGGTGCTGGTGGCCGAATTTCTACGCTAGCCATGGACTTGGAGCCCGATCTTGCCCGTTTAAGGCGCGCCCTGCTGCAGCACCCTGCGGATGCCCAGAGCTGGCAAACATTGATGGACTTCATCCAATCCATGGGGGGAGGCTTGCTGCTCTCGGATCTGGATGGGTTATTCGACTCTCCCATCGCCAGCCTGCAAGTGGCTCCACGCGATCACCAGGTCCAGGTGCTGGAGCAGGGGCTGGAGGCCCACCGTGCCGGTAACGCCGAGGGGCTAGCCCAAGCCCTGGGCCACCTGCAGGGCCTGGAGGCCGATGGAGCCTGGACCCATGGCCTTGCGGGCTTGCTGGCGGAGATGGGTGGGGCCAGCGGCTATGCCGCCTTTGCCCGAGCCCTGGAGCGGGATCCAGCCAATGCCTGGTTTCGCTACTGGACCAGTGTGGCCGCCCTGCGCCGCCGTGACTGGATCGACTTCGCCTATCAGGCCCTCCCGCTGGCCGGCTCGGACACCCTGGAACACCAGGTGGTGGTGCTGGCGGCCGTCTATCACCTGATTGCCATCGCCCTGGCGCAATTAGTTCCGGACCTGTGTCGGGATAACGACCTGCGGGTGTTTGATCTGGTGCATCCGGACACGATCGCCCACAACAGCAATGATCTCACCGCCGCTGTGCTGCGGTTTGTGAATAAAGAACGCCGCAAGATGATTCGAATCCTGATGGCCTATCTCCACCATTCGTTCCCCAACTCCAGTGCCCATTGGAGCCAGGTGCATCAGCTCCAGGAACTGCTGCGCTGGCGCATTCCTTGGCTGGCAGAACCCCAGGTGAGCTCCAATCTGTATGCGGCACTTCAGCAGCAGCTGGAGGTCTTGCCGAATCAGAGCCCGCAGCATGGGGATCTGCACGACCTCTTGCCCCAGCGGCCGGGTGTGGTGTTCGGCGACGAGCACGTCCAGGTCTGGCGGGATTTCAGACTTCACCTGGTGCCATCGCTGTGATTCTTCGTCCCGGGGAGCCCTTGGCTCCCCTTGGCTTCGATCTGGTGGAGCTCATTGGCCGCTCGGATCGCTTCACCGCCCTGGCGGCCCAGCTCCTCGATGAGGGCTTGCAAACCATCGGCCGTGCTGCCCTGGAACAGGAGGTGGCGGCGGGGCTCGGGGATCAGCTGGCCAGTGCTTTCTACAAGGCCCTGGTGCTGCTGGCCGATCGCCCCAGCCTGCTCACGGCGGTGACCGATCTGCAGCTGCGCTATCGCTTTCTCTGTGCCCTGGAGGCCATCTACGACCACCGCAGCCAGGCCTTCTGGTTGCGCCATGGCCTCGATCGGGAGATTCAGGAATCCGAGGCGCTCCACGCCACGGCTCGCTTGCTGGCTTCCGGCCAGGTGGAGCTGGCTTGCTTTGGCCATCAGTTAGCCGACTACTTCGGTGTTGCCGTGGAGGGATCGGCTGAACCGGACCGCTTGCCTGCCGCCTTCCTTGGGTTGGACTCTGTGGTGGGGGATCTCTGGCACCTGCGCCCCGATCCCCAGCAGCAACGTCCCGGCCGGCATGTGTACGTGCTGGTGCCCCACCCTCACATCACCATCGCCAGCCCCAGTTGCCTCTGCAGCCTGGTGGCTCGGGTGCTGCCGCTGCTGGAACGGCTCCATCCGGATCCCCAGGCCGTGATCTGTGCCCCGCTTGGCACCCGCAAGGTGTCCCTGTCCAAGCAGGGGCACTTCAGCTGTTCCACCTACTTCGATGGGGGGAAGCCCGTGCCGTTTTCGCTCAACCGCGGCCTGGAGCCCTATCTGTTGCTGAGCCCGGAGCCCCTGGTCTCCACGTCTGAGCTGCGCTCACGGCGGCTCTGCTTTGCGCCACTGGTGGACAGCCTCTCGTCTCTGCTGTTCCGTGATCCAGCCGACTACCGCCTGGGCGATGGGGCTTTTCAGCACCGGCCCCTCACCTCACCGTTGCAGGAGTCGTTGCGGGGGGCTGAGCGGGTATCGGGGTTGCTCACCTCCAACTCCTGGCGGCATTGCCTGGT
>JBIIQU010000160.1:0-3793 GCA_044341905.1 Vulcanococcus sp.
ACCAGTCGATCAGCTCCGGCGTGAGCGCCGCGCTGAGGCAGTGGCGGCGCAGCTGATCCAGGGCCGGCAGGGCCCCCTGTAGCAGCAGCCCGCGGCGCCGCATCGGCCGGGGGAAGGTGCGCAGGGTGAGCTCGGTGATCAGGCCCAGGCTTCCCCAGCTGCCCGTGAACAGGCGCATCAGGTCGTAACCGGCCACGTTCTTCACCACCTTGCCGCCGGCCTTGGCGGCGGTGCCATCGGCCCGCAGCAGCGCCAGGCCGATCAGTTGGTCGCGCACCCCCAGATAGCGCTGGCGCAGGCCTCCTGCCATGCCGCGGGCCACCAGGCCCCCCAGGGTGCCCGCCCCAGTGCCATCGGCCCCGCTGCCCCAGGGCCAGTCCAGGGCCAGCCACTGGCCTTTGGCCGCCAGTTCCGCCTGCAGCTCCTGCAGCGGCACGCCGGCCTGGGCGGTGATGGTGAAGTCGCCGATGCAGTGCTCCACGATCCGGTTGAGCCGCGTGCAGCTCAGCGTCAGCGGTGGCACCGGGGGCCCCCAATGCAGCCTGGTGCCGTGGCCTGCCGGTTGCCAGGGGGTGGCCTGCCGGTGCAGGTCCTGCACCAGCTCCTGCAGCTCGCTGGGCTCGGGGGTCATCACGGCACGATGGTGCCATGGCAGATCGGCTCAAAGTCGTTGTTCTGGACGACGACCCCACCGGCTCGCAGACCGTGCATGGCTGTCCGCTGCTGCTGCGCTGGGATGCCCAGGCCCTGCGCCAGGGTCTCGAGCACCCCTCGCCGCTGCTGTTTGTGCTGGCCAACACGAGGGCCCTGGATCCGGCGGCGGCGGCCCAGCGGGTGCGGGAGATCTGCCGCGCCCTCAAGCCCGCTCTGGAGGCGGCCCTGGCGGCTGGGGCCATCGACCACTGGCTGATCGTGAGCCGTGGCGATTCCACCCTGCGGGGCCACTTCCCCCTGGAATGCGAGGTGATCAGCGAGGAGCTGGGCCCCTTCGATGCCACCTTGCTGGCCCCGGCCTTTCTCCCCGGTGGGCGCACCACCGTGGATGGGGTGCATCGGCTGCACGGCGAGCCCGTGCACACCACCCCCTTTGCCCGCGACCGGCTGTTTGGCTACAGCACCAGCTTTCTGCCGGATTGGGTGGCGGAGAAAAGCGGGGGCCGGATTCCGGCGGCCGCGGTGCAGGGGATCACGCTGGCGGAGCTGGAGGGCGATGGCGAGCGCCTCTGCCGGCGCCTGGCCGGGCTGGAGGGCCATGTCTGCGTGGTGGTGGATGCGGAGCGGCCGCAGCACCTGGTGGCCCTGGGAGCTGCGGTGCGGGAGCTCACGGCTCCATCCGCTGCCGAGTGCTGGGGCCGGCCGCGGCGGTTCCTGTTCCAATCCGCCGCCAGCCTGCTCAACGGCCTGGTGCCGCTGCCGCCCCAACCGCTCGATGCCGCCGGCCTGGCGGGCTTGCGGCGCCGGGATGCGGCGGGGGTGCAGCGCCCGGGCCTGGTGCTGGTGGGCTCCCATGTGCCCCTGGCCGATGTACAGCTGGAGGCCCTGCTAGCCGATCCGCGCTGCGCTGGGGTGGAGATCGCTGTGGCTCCGTTGGCGCGGGTGCTGGAGGGGCCGCTGCCCGATCGGCTGCTGGCTTCGCTGGAGCAGGCCTGGCTGCAGCAGCTGCGGGATGGGCTGGCGGCGGGCCAAACGCCGGTGCTGTTCAGCAGCCGCGGCGAGCTCACCTGCCGTAGCGCCTCCGAGCGCCGCCGCTTCGGCCTGGCGCTGGCGGCCCTGATGGCCCGCCTGGCCGCCACCCTGGCGCCGCAGCTGGGCTACCTGATCAGCAAGGGCGGCATCACCACCCACACCCTGCTGGCCGATGGCCTGGGGCTGGCGGCGGTGGAGCTGCAGGGCCAGCTGCTGCCGGGGCTGTCGCTGGTGCTGGCCGGGGATCTGCCGCTGCTCACCTTTCCGGGCAACCTGGGGGAGGCGAGCACCCTCAGGGAGGCGTGGGCGTGGATGGAGGGCTTTCAGGCTCCGCCGTGAGCCATCCCAGCTGCTCGGCCAGCAGCGCCCCCGGCAGGGCCAGGGCCACCAGGGCTGCGGCGGCCAGGCCAAGGGCCGGATCACTGGCGGCGGCAGCGATCAGGAAGGCCAGGGACACTGCGGCCACCAGCAGCGGCGGCAGCGGGTAGGCCCAGCTGCGGAACGGTCTGGGCAGATCCGGTTCCCGCCAGCGCAGCGCGAGCAGCGCGGCGATGCCCGTCAGGGGGAGGCTCACGTAGAGCAGGGCCCCCAGGGCCAGCAGTTGTTGGAAGGATCCGGCCAACACCAGCAGGGCGGCTGCGCCGCTGGTGAGCCATAGTGCCGCTGTGGGGGTGCCGCCGGCGTTCACCTGGCTGGTGAGGGCGGGCAGCAGGCCGTCGCGGCCGAGGCCATAGAGGATCCGCGGCGCGGCCATCACCACGGTGTTGATCAGCCCGAGCAGTGCCACCAGCGCCACGGCCGTGATCAGGGCGCCCCCCAGCGGCCCCACCAGCGCCGTGGCCGCCACGGCTGCCGGCAGGGTGGCCTGGGCCAGCAGCGGCAGGGGCAGCACGTGCAGCAGGGCGGCGTTGATCAGCAGATAGAGCACCAGCACCGCCAGCACCCCGCCGATCAGGGAACGGGGAAGGTCGCGGGCCGGGTCGCTGAACTCCTCGGCGAAATACACGGGGCTGGCCCAGCCGTCGTAGGTGGTGATCACCGCCTGCAGAGCCAGCACGGCGGCCAGGCTGGGCTGCACGGCCAGCTGCGGCGCCAGCTCGGGCTCAGGGGCGGCGCCCTGGAGCGGCGAGGGCAGCAGAAAGCAGCCCGCCACCAGCACCAGAAAAGCCACCGCCTTCGCCAGGCTGAGCCATTGCTGGCTGGCGCTGCCGGCCCGCAGACCCCGCAGCTGGATCAGGGTGAACAGGCCGATCGCGAGCAGCGCCAGCAGCCTGGCCTCAAAGGGTTCTTGGTGGATCGCGGCCGGCAGCAGCGCCTGGCCGTACTCCCCCACCGTGGTGGCCACCCAGGCCAGGCCGATGCAGTGGGCGAGCCAGTCGGTCCAGCCCACCAGCAGACCGGCCCGGCGCCCGAAGGCCCGCTCGGCGTACACATACCAGCCACCCGCCCGCGGTAGAGCCGCCGCCAGCTCGGCGAGGCACACCGCCCCCAGCAGGGCATAGAGCCCCCCGGCGAGCCAGGCCGCCAGCACCAGGGGGCCTGAGGGCAGCTGGGCAGCCACCAGCCCAGGCGTGCGCAGGATGCCGGCACCGATCGTGCCGCCCACGGCCCCCGCCAGCCCGAAGCCCAAGCCGAGGATGTTCAGCAGCCGGCCCTGGGGTTGATCAGGCATCAGAGCTGGAGGCGAGGGAGGCCAGTCAAACCCGATCCTGGATCACCAAAATCATGAAAGTCACGGTCGAACTTTCAGATCAAGAGATGGCGGAAGTGCTGGAGTTCACCGGAGAACACAAAAGGGGCCTGCCATCCGGCGCCTGATGGAGGAGGCCCTGCAACAGCGGCGCCGTGCCCAGATCGCCGAGCCTTTCCACAGCAGCCTCTGGATTGACTTCACCCGCACCTGCAGTCCGGTGGCGCTTAAGCAATTCATCGCCCCCTGCGTGCTGGATCCTCAGGCCCATCTGGTCGAGCCGGTGGATGTGTGGCAGCGGGCGCCTTCGGGGCCGTGCTGGTTAGCTTCAGTGCCGATCGCGACGCCATCGCTTCGGTGAGCGACCTGCGCCTGCGGCGTCTGCAGCGCCCGGCCTAACGGCCGCCGGCCCGCCAG
>JBIIQU010000161.1:0-3789 GCA_044341905.1 Vulcanococcus sp.
GACTCCGTGCATGGCCGTTGGCCCCACGGGGTGGAGGCCAACGGCCAAGGCTTTCTGGTGGGCACTGAGCCCGTGGGCTACACCCAGGAGAGCCATCCCACCGCTGTTCCCTGGCAGGCGGCGGGGGTGGAGATGGTGCTGGAGTGCAGCGGCAAATTCAAGACACCCGAAACTCTGCAGCCCTACTTCGACCGTGCCGGTGTGCAGCGGGTGGTGGTGGCCTGTCCGGTGAAAGGGCAGATCGCCGGAGCCGAGGCCCTCAACGTTGTGTTTGGCATCAACCACCAGCTCTTTGATCCAGCCGTGCACCGCCTGGTGACGGCGGCCTCCTGCACCACCAACTGCCTGGCTCCGGTGGTGAAGGTGGTGCACGAACACTTCGGCATTGAGCACGGCTCGATCACCACCCTGCATGACGTCACCAACACCCAGGTGGTGGTGGATGGATTCAAGGGGGATCTGCGTCGCGCCCGCTCCTGCATGCAGAGCCTGATCCCCACCACCACGGGATCAGCCAAGGCGATTGGCCTCATCTTTCCTGAACTGGAGGGCAAGCTCAACGGCCACGCCGTGCGGGTACCGCTGCTGAACGCCTCGCTCACGGATGCCGTGTTCGAGCTGAAGCGCAGCGTCACCGCAGACGAGGTAAACGCCGCCTTTGCCGCCGCGGCCCAGGGCCCGCTGCGGGGAATCCTCGGCTACGAAACCCGGCCGCTGGTGTCGGTGGACTACGTGAACGACAACCGCAGCGCCATCGTGGATGGCCTCTCCACGCTGGTGGTGAACGGCACCCAGCTCAAGGTGTACGCCTGGTACGACAACGAGTGGGGGTACAGCTCCCGCATGGCGGATCTGGTGCGCCACATCGCCCTGATCGAGCAGCGCTGAGCTTGAGCCATGGGAACAGCAACCACGGGCCGGCTTTCGGCCCTGCAGCAGTACATCGTGATCACAGGAGCCTATTGGGCCTTCACCCTCACCGATGGGGCCTTGCGCATGCTGGTGGTGTTCCATTTTCACCAGCTGGGTTACAACACCCTCAACATTGCTTTCCTGTTTCTCTTTTACGAATTCTTCGGCATCATCACCAACCTCTACGGAGGGTGGCTAGGGGCCCGTTTTGGCCTGCGGCTCACCCTGTGGAGCGGCACCTTGATGCAGGTGGTAGCCCTGCTGATGCTGATCCCAGTGGCAGATAGCTGGCCCAAGTGGTGGAGCGTCGCCTACGTGATGGTGGCGCAGGCCATCAGTGGCATCGCCAAAGACCTCAACAAGATGAGCGCCAAGAGCGCCATCAAAACAGTGGTGGCAGAAACCCCCGACAACCACGCCAAAGGGGAACAACAGCTGTTCCGCTGGGTGGCGATCCTGACCGGCTCAAAGAACGCCCTCAAGGGTGTTGGTTTTTTTCTAGGGGGCCTGTTGCTCACCACCATCGGTTTCAACGCGGCGGTAGGAGCCATGGCCGCCGGTCTGATGGTCGCCTTCCTCCTCACCCTCGTGCTTCCAGCGGACATCGGCCGCATGAAACAGAAGCCGGGCTTCAGCACCCTGTTCTCCAAGAGCCGGGGCATCAACGTGCTGTCGCTGGCACGCTTCTTTCTGTTCGGCGCCCGCGATGTGTGGTTTGTGGTGGCCTTACCAGTATTTCTGCAGACAGCCCTTGGCTGGCAGTTCTGGGAGGTGGGGGGCTTTATGGGCCTGTGGGTGATCGGCTACGGCATCGTGCAAGGGTCCGCCCCCGCCCTGCGACGCAGCTGGGGACAGAGCGGTCCTCCTGGTGTCAAGGCTGTGGAGTTCTGGAGCGCACTCCTCACCGCAATCCCCGCCCTGATTGCCATCGCTCTATGGCGCGAGGTGGCCCATCCCGGCCTAGCAGTGGTAGTTGGATTGTCAGTCTTTGGTGTTGTGTTTGCTATGAACTCATCAATCCATAGCTACATGGTGCTGGCTTACACCGATGCAGAATCGGTCAGTCTTAATGTGGGCTTCTATTACATGGCCAATGCCGCCGGGCGCCTGCTGGGAACAGTGCTCTCAGGTGCGCTGTTTCTGATGGGGGGGCTGCAGACCTGCCTGTGGGCGTCCTGCGGCTTGGTAGCAGCGGCGTGCCTGGTGAGCAGCCGCCTGAACGAACCTCCCCGCCGTGGCAACGAGGCTCAGCCCCTCACCCCTTAGCGCCCGATCCGGCTCACTTGATTCAAAGCCTTCGTACGCAGCTCTTGGGGCAGCGGCACATAGCCAAGCAGCTCTGCATCGTCCTGGCCTTGACTACCAAGGATATATCGCAGACTAGTTTTTAGTGCCGGCAGCTGATCACCCAATCCCTTAGCGGGCAGCAGCATCCAATTCAGATTAACGATCGGATAACCATCAGCAGGATCGGGATTGCTACCCAGCAGGCGGCTATCCAAAGCAATACTGGCTACAGCCCTGGCAGCAGCTTGGGCGTCGGGGCGAACAAACTGGCCAGTGCGATTCTGCAGAGCCGCTGCCTGGATCGGATCTCGTATATATGTCGATTCGATGTAGCCAATGGCACCAGGCTGGGCGGCCAAAGCCGCGGCCATGGCCTCGCTGCTGGCCACCGCCTTGCCCACCGGCCAGGCCACCCGACGCCCCGATCCAGGGCCCTCTCGCCAGGCACGACTGACAGAGGCCAACGAGGCGGTGAAATTCGCCGTACTCCCGGAGGCGTCACTGCGGTGCAGCACCGTGATCGGCTGATCCAGCAAACAGTTGAGGGCCTTGAAGTTGGTGATCCGCCCCAAAAACACATCAGCCAGCTGTGCCCGCGACAAACGAAGCTTGCATCCCGGTGCGTTGTAGGCCACAGCGATGGCCCCGGCGGTGACGGGGAAGGCCAACAGCCCTTTGGGCGCGTCCTGAATCTCCTTCGGCGATGGCGGACTATCCGTTCCAGCGAAACTGACGCGACCCGACAATACATTCTGAATGCTTTGACCTGAACCCACAACCATGAGTTCGGCATTCACATTCTCGTGCACAGCGAGCTGATTGAACCAGCGGAAATAGGCTTGAGCAGCAAAGGTGCTGCTACTGCCTTGCAACAGCACCGGCTCAGCTAAAAACCGGGATGATTGACGTTGATGAACGCAGCCCACAAGCAGGGCTAGCAGCACCGCCTGCAGGGCTGCGCGTACATAGAGGGAGGAGCGAGAAAACACCGCCATAGCTACAGACTTCGCTCCAGCACAGCTTCTAAAATGGCAGCGATGTCAATCAGACCGTTGGCGATAGGATTGGAGTAGACAAACAACATCACCGCCGGTATCGGCGCCGCCAACAGCAGAATAATGGCCGCCCAGGTGGTCGTCCAGGCTCCTTCCTGGACAAGAAAAGCCAACAATGCAAGCGCAAAGTACATCACCCCAATCGCCAGCCATAAACGCGCTGGGAAGGTCTCACGCGCCAATGAAAGGCGCCGCTCTCGAGCATCGATGAGGTCAAAGCCAAAGTCACTGGCCTTGCGCAAATAATTGGCGGATTCCGGCGTGACCTCAATCGCGCTGGGAGGCGATGCATCACGGGTAGCCAGAAAATCACGCAACCGATCAATAGACTCCTGGGTCATCTCACTGCGGGCCCCATGGCGCATCGTCAGGGATTCATCGCGGGCAATCGAGTTGCCATAGTCATACAGCAGGCGTCGCCCCTCAATGCGCTGCTCAGCAGGTAACACCGACATCACAGCCCCCAGCTTGTTGATCGTTACCACCTCCTGAGTGAGAGACGCTCGAAGATTGGTAAACTGGAAAATCACATTAG
>JBIIQU010000162.1:0-3768 GCA_044341905.1 Vulcanococcus sp.
CTGCTCGCCAGCATTCTGGCGGCTGTGATTGTGGTGGCCACCCTCCAGCTGGTGCTGTTCCTCGGCACCGATCTGCTCGATCTGCAGGTCGACTGGACGGGCGAAGGCCTAATTGGCTTGCTCGACCAGATCCTGGTGATCCTGATTGCCTTGGAGGTGCTCCAGAACCTCACGGCCTATCTGCGCGAGCACGTGGTGCAGATCGAGCTGGTGTTGATCACAGCCCTCACGGCGCTGTCCCGCAAGCTGATCGTGATGCCACCGGGTAGCCAGAAAGATGGCTCCCTGTTGATTGGCCTCTCGGTGGGAGTGCTCTCGCTGGCGGTGGCCTATTGGCTGGTGCGCCAATCGCACCTTATGCGGATGCCTTCCAGAAGAGAGCCAGCCAAAGGGTTCCTGGAGCAGGATCCGTAGCCAGCACCCGATGGCGGCGGTGGGCCTCGATCAGCACACTGTCGCCCACGCAGAGGTCCCGGGGTTCTGTTTCATCGGCGAATTCGATTGTGGCGCTGCCCCGTAGCACCAGGATCCATTCGTGGTCGTGTTGGTCGTACCAGAACCCCGGTGCGCTGCAGGATCCACAGGAGTGGATGCGCTCCAGTCTCCAGTCCGGCGTCTGAACGAGCAGCTCCACCCGTTCTTCGCCGGAAGCTGGGGCGCTGCCCTCCAGCAGGTTGCGCTGATCAGGATGGTTGGCGCCAGGATGCGTCGTGCTGGGCCCCTCGGCTCTGTCACCCCAGCGCCGGCCGATGTCAAAGCCCCATTGCGCAGCCAGGGTCACCACATCGTGATGGCTGTCGCAGTCCCGCAGGGCGTTCCGCACGGCGGGGTTCGCCTCACTCAGGGCCACAAGGGCATTGAGCTGGCGGATCTTCTCGAGAAATTGCTGCAGCTGGGCTTCGGCCATTAGTTCAGTATCAATGCACCCTCGGCCGGGTTCAGGGGTTTGGCCATGCGGAAGCGGTGGAACAACACCCCGTTGATCAGCAGTTCCTCCTGCCAGCTCACCTGCCAGCCTTGGCTGCGGAACAGCGGTTCCGAGATCAAGCTGGCCTCGGTTCGCAGCTGCGGGATCCCACGCCGGCGTGCTTCCTGCTCCAGGGCCTGCAGCAGTGCCCCGCCACGGCCTTCACGGCAGGAGCGGCCCCGGCAGTAAAGCAGGGCTACGCGATCGATGGGGTCCAGCAGTGCAAAGGCCTCAGCCTCGCCATCTGCTGAACGACTCACGAGCCCCCAGCCACGCCGCAGGGAGTTCCGCAACGGTGTAATCCCAGATCCCGATCTTCCCTGCTGGGACCAGGCCTTCACCTGCGCCTGGCTGTACTGGGCGGGGGCGACAGTCTCCACTGCATCGCGATAGATCTCCAGGGCGGCATCGTGATCGTGGGCGCCAAGGGGAGTGATGGCGTTCATTTCTGTGGCGTACTGCCGATTTGCCTGGGTTGATTCTTCCGTGCTCATCGCCGCGGCGTGGCATGCATTGTGGGGATGTTGTAAGTTACGGGTGTTGAATTGATCAACCCACGAAATCAATGCTCACCGGATCCGAACTGCTGGCCAAGGTCAAGGAACTGGGCGATGTGGGTAAATCCGAGATCGTCCGCTCCTGCGGTTACGTCTCCACCAAGAAGGACGGCGGCGAGCGCCTGAACTTCACCGCCTTCTACGAGGCTCTGCTGGAAGCCAAGGGTGTTGAGCTCGGCGTCAGTGGCAAGGTTGGCAAGGGCGGCCGCAAGCTCAGCTATGTGGCCACTGTGCAGGGCAATGGCAACCTGCTGATCGGCAAGGCCTACACCGCCATGCTCGATCTCAAGCCCGGCGATGAGTTTGAGATCAAGCTGGGTCGCAAGCAGATCCGCCTGATTCCTGCAGGCTCCACCGAAGAAGACGAAGAGTGAGTCCTGTGGTTCAGCACCCCTGAGGCTCTGGCTGTTACCCCAGCTCTCGGCTCTCAGCCCAGCTGAACCCGCACCACCTCGTTTGGCAGTTCACGCTGCTGTTCGCCCCCGTTGACGCGTTCATCGGGGGTTTTCTGTTGAGTGCTAGCAACATCCAGGTCGCGGTAGTCCTGCGGATGACAGGAGAGCAGCAGGATCTGGATGCCCTGCTCCATGCCCCGCCGCAGCATGCGTTTGAGCCCGATCAGGCGTTCGCGGTCGCTGTTGGTGAAGGCATCGTCGAACACCAGCGGGAGGCAATGGTCGTAGGCGGGGTGCAGCACCTCCGCCAGTGCCAGGCGCAGGGCAGCGGCCAGCTGTTCGCGCATGCCGCCACTGAGACGATCGAACCCGTAGGCCTCGCTGCCCTGGCGCAGTTGCAGATCCTGAAAGCCCTGCTGGGGATCGAAGGCCAGCAGGGGCTGTAGGGGTGTGGCGGCCAGGGTGGCCAGGTAGGGGCCAATGGCCTCCCGCAGGGGTTCGCTGTAGCGGTTGGCCAGCCGGCTCTGGGCCTCGTGAAAGTGGTTTTGCAGCAGGGTGAGCGCCTGGCCCTGCAGTTCCAGGCTCGCCCGTTCCTCGGCCGCCGCCTCCCAGGCGGCCTGGCGTTGCTCCAGCTCGGCGGCGGGATCGTTAGCGCCCAGGCTGGCGCAGCGCTGTTCCGCCTGGCCGCGGCTGGTGAGCAGGCTGTCCTTCTCGGCCTCGAGCTGTTGCAGGGCCGCGGCGATCGCCTCCGCGCCGTTGGGATCCCCTGCGCCACCCAGGTTGCTGTGTTCGGCGTCCAGCTGGTCCAGCTGGGCTTGGCGGTGCCGCAGGTCTGCCTCCAGCTCCTCCAGTTGGCTGGCCAGGGATTCAGCTGAGCCGCTCTGCTGCTCGGCTTCGGCCAGCCGCGCCGCCAACCCCTGGAGCGAGCCGGCCAGCTGATCCAGCCGGCCACGGCTGGCGGTGAGCTGCTGCTGCAGAGCGCGCTCGCGCGCTTCACTCAGCTGCTGGCTGGCCGTCAGCTGTTCCAGCTCCTGGTTCAGGCCGTTGCTGGAGCTGCGCAGGGTCTGCAGCGCCAACTCCAGGCCGGCACGATCCAGCTGCAGCAGATCTGTGGCCTCAGGGTCGGGGGCCAGGTGGGCCAGGGAGGCCAGGGCCGTGTCGAGGCGCTGGCGCCGCGGCACGAGCGCCGCAATCCGCTCCTGCAGGCCCGCCCAGGGAATGGCAGCCGCTGCCTTGCGCAGGGTGGTGAGCTCCGCTTCCAGATCGCGGCGTTGGCGTTCGATCGTCTCGGCGGCATCGCTGTTGGGCACGCCGAGCTCGTTTTTGAGGGTTGTGAGCCGCTCCCGACTGCGCTGCTGTTCAGCCTGGGCCTGGGGCAGAGCCTGCCCTCCCCCGGGACTGAGCCGCAGCACAACCCCCGGGCCCACCTGCAGGTGCACCTCGCCCGTGAGCTGGTAGCGCTCGCCGGGCTTGAGCGGGGTGCCACCGTCAAGCCGGATGGGCTCGTCGGCCTCGAGCACCTCCAGGCTGGCCGCCATGGCCTGGCAGCGGGCTTCGGCCTGGGCCAGGGCCTGCTCGGCCTGACGCAGCTGACGCACTTGCTCCGTGGCCATGGCCGGCAGCGCCGCCAGTTGGCTTTTGAGGCCCTCGGCTTCGCCCTGCAGCGCCTGGAGCTGCTGCTGGTGTTCGTGGAGTTGCTGCTCCTCCGCCTGGAGTTGATGTTGATCCAGCCGCAGCTGGGCCAGCTCCTGGCGCTGCTGCTGCTGCTGGCGCTGGCTGTCCAGCCGCTGGCGCTGTTGGCGATGCTCCTGCAGGCGGGTCTGCAGGGCGGCCTGTTCCGCCAGGAGTT
>JBIIQU010000163.1:0-3765 GCA_044341905.1 Vulcanococcus sp.
GCCGGCGCCGGTGCCGGCAGCAATGCCTTCCGGCCGGCAGCCGTGGTGGTGAAGCACACCAACCCCTGTGGGGTGGCCACAGGCACAACCAGTGCCGATGCTCTGGAGCGGGCCCTGGATGCCGATCGCCTCTCAGCCTTCGGGGGCATCGTGGCCATCAATGGCCCGGTGGATGCCGCCACCGCCGGCCATCTCACCAGCCTGTTCCTGGAGTGCGTGGTGGCCCCCAGCTTTGAAGCCGAGGCCCGATCCCTGCTGGCGGCCAAGGCGAATCTGCGCCTGTTGGAGCTGGGGCCTGACGCCCTGGCCCGGGCCACGCGCCAGCAGCTGCGCACCGTGCTCGGGGGGGTTCTGGTGCAGGAGTTCGATGATCAGCCGGTGGAGGAGAGCAGCTGGCAGGTGGTGAGCCAGCGGCAGCCCACGGCCCAGGAGCTCGAAGATCTGCGCTTTGCCTGGCGCCTGGTGCGCCATGTGCGCTCCAATGCCATCACCGTGGCCAAGGACGGCCAGAGCCTCGGCATCGGTGCGGGTCAGATGAACCGGGTGGGTTCGGCCAAGCTGGCTCTGGAGGCCGCTGGTGCCAAGGCCCGCGGTGCCGTGCTGGCCAGCGATGGCTTTTTCCCCTTCGACGACACCGTGCGCCTCGCGGCCAACCACGGCATCAGCGCCGTGATCCAACCCGGTGGCAGCGTGCGCGATGCCGACTCCATCGCCGCCTGTGATGCTCTGGGGCTGGCCATGGTGACCACCGGACGGCGTCACTTCCTTCACTGAGCAGCAGCCGGGAGAGGGCGCGCTGTAGCTTCGCTCCCATCTCGAACCACGCGGCCTGCTCCCCATGCCGGAAGCCCTCGCCTACAACCTCAACTTCCTTCATCCGCTCACCATGTGGGCCCTGTTGGGCCTCAGCGGCTACGCGATGGTGCTGGGCATCAAGGCCAAGAAAACCCGCACCGCCGATGCCGAGACCCGCAAGGAGCTGATCAAGGGTCAGTTCGCCAAGCGCCATTACCTCTACGGCAGCGCGGTGTTGGCGGTGATGGTGCTGGGCACCTTTGGGGGTATGGCCGTCACCTACCTCAACAACGGCAAGTTGTTTGTGGGTCCCCACCTGCTGGTGGGCATTGCCATGAGCTCGATGCTGGTGCTCGCTGCGGCCCTGTCCCCACTGATGCAGCAGGGCAATCTGATCGCCCGCAAGATTCACGTGGGCATGAACATGGGTGTGGTGACCCTGTTCCTCTGGCAGGCCGTGAGCGGCATGCAGATCCTCAACAAGATCTGGGAGAACCGCCCGGCCTAGAACTGCGAGCGCTTGCGGGGAGGGCAGTCCAGGCCATGGGTGGCGTGGAAGTCCTCCTGGACTTTCCAGGTGAGTTTGCGGGAGATCTGGCGCACGATCTGGCGCAACAAGTGATCGCCGCTGCTCTGCACCAGACCCTCGGGCAGTAGGCCGATCACGGCCGGCAGCTTCACCCACACGCTCAGATCCAGTTCCCAGCGCACATCGGTGCTGGCAGGGTTCTCGGGTTGGTCGTGCAGCTGGAGCGCGGCATTGAACTCCACGTCGTAGAGCTCCTGCAGGCCCGGCTGGAACCGCTCCGCGGACACGGTGCAGATGCGGTAGACCCCCTCGCTCTGGGGCAGCAGCTCGAGGCCGATGGTGGGCTCCACCTCAAAGCCGAAATTGCCGAAGGTGCCCAGGGTGAGCACGTAGCCGTTGCGATCCAGCGGCTGCACCTGCATGGGCGAGGCGCAACGCCGGAACCAGCCCTCGTGGCGATCCAGATAGGCCGCCACCGTGGCGGCCGGTGCCCGCATCTCCATCACATCGGCGAACTGGCTGCTGTAGCAGCGCACCCGGTTGTCATCGCTCTGACGCAAGGGAGTCACCAGTACCTCAGGCCCTTCGGAGGAGGAAGCAGCGGAACTGGTCAGCGATGAGATCAATGGTCTCGCAACTCCCCGTCGCCCAGAGGGCGGATCCGATGAATGAATGTAAAGCGGCACCGAGGCGCCCTTCGCAGCCGATGTGACAGCCCGCGATCCTCAGCTGTCGCTGAGGTCGATCAGCCGGCTGATCACGTCTTCCACCACCCGGTCCGGGGTGGAGGCTCCGGAGGTGATGCCCACCCGCAAGGCGCCCTCGGGCAGGAACGGCTCCACCACCTCCAGGTCGCCGCCCAGGGGTTTGTGCTCGATGCGGTTGCCCGGACCGATGCGATCCGGGGTGTCGATGTGGAAGGAGCGGATGCCGCGGCTCACGGCGATCTCCTGCAGGTGGGTGGTGTTCGAGGAGTTGTATCCCCCGATCACCACCATCAGATCCAGGGGTTCATCCACCAGGGCAAACATGGCGTCCTGGCGCTCCTGGGTGGCGTCGCAGATGGTGTTGAAGGCCAGGAAGTGGTCGTTCAGCTCGGTAGGGCCGAAGCGCTGCAGCATGGTGCGCTCGAACAGGCGGCCGATTTCCTCGGTTTCGCTCTTGAGCATGGTGGTCTGGTTGGCCACCCCCACCCGGATCAGGTCGCGGTCGGGGTCGAAGCCCGGGGAGCAGGCCTTGGCGAAGCGCTGCATGAAGGCCTCGCGGTCGCCCTTGCCCAGGATGTAGTCGCACACCAGCTGGGCCTCGGCCAGATCCAGCACCACCAGATAGGTGCCGGCAAACGAGCTGGTGGCCAGGGTTTCCTCGTGCTTCACCTTGCCGTGAATGATCGAGGTGAAGGCGTGTTTCTTGTGCTTCTCCACGGTGTTCCACACCTTGGAGACCCAGGGGCAGGTGGTGTCCACGATGTGGCAGCCGCGCTCGTTGAGCAGCTGCATCTCCTGCACCGTGGCGCCGAAGGCCGGCAGGATCACCACATCGCCGCTGGCCACCTCGGAGAAGTCCTTCACGCCGTCGTCCACGGAGATGAACAGCACGTTCATCTCGCGCAGATGGTCGTTCACCGAGGGGTTGTGGATGATCTCGTTGGTGATCCAGATCCGCTCGGTGGGGTAGTGGCGGCGGGTTTCGTAGGCCATGGCCACGGCCCGCTCCACGCCCCAGCAGAAGCCGAAGGCCTCCGCCAGCTTCACCTTCAGGCGCCCGTGCTCGAGCCCATAGCCGTTCTCGCGCAGGCTGGCGATCAGGTCGCTCTGGTAGGCCTGCTCCAGGCTGCCTGCCACTTCTTCAGCCCGGCCGAAGCCGCGGCGGTTGTAGCGATCCGAGTGGTGCAGGGATCGCTTGAACGCGCGGGTATCCACGTCGGCCGGGCACGGGTGGATGCAACTCTATGGGCCGTGGCCCAGGGCCTGGCGGCGATCAGCTGTGGGGCTGCACCTCCACCACCCCCAGCCACTCCACCCCGGTGTCGCTGAAGCCATAGCGGCAGGGGATCACTTCCACCCCGGCGGCGAGCGCCTGGCGGAACAGGTCGCCGTAGCGGGGGTCGGCGCTGTCGCCAGGGGCAAAGCGGGTCACGTCAGCTCGGCTCAGGCAGGGCAGCAGCACGGCGCGGGCCTCGGGCAGCACCCCCATCAGCTCTTCCAGGTGCTTTTGCCCCCGCTCCGTCACGGTGTCGGGGAACAGGGCCAGCTCGCCGACGGTCCAGGTGGTGTTCTTCACTTCCACATAGATGGGCCGCGGATCGCTGGCACCCTCGGCGGGGGTGAGCAGCAGGTCGATGCGGCTCCGGCGGTTCGCTCCATACGTCACCTCCGCCTTGATGGCTCCAATCGGCCCCAGCCAGGGCTCCAGGCAGCCGGCCTCGATCGTGGCGCGCA
>JBIIQU010000008.1:0-13215 GCA_044341905.1 Vulcanococcus sp.
TTGCTTGCGGCCCATGGCCCCTCCGGGCGGCAGGCGATCCGGCGCCCTGTCGTCATACAAACACAGGGGAAACCGAACAAAACTGGTGCGAGTTCTGCCCGGCCGGAAAACCCGGCAGAGGATGGCTCCCAGCTCAGGGACATCTCCCAATGGCTCCCTGCTCCCAGACCACACCCCAGAGCCAACGGCATCGCGGCAGCAACGTGCTGGAGCTGCTCCGCCCCGGCAGTTTTGTGAAACTGCGCAACCAACCGGCCGATCTGCCTCCCTTTCAGCTGATCCACTGCCGTGGTGGCCGCTGCTGGGTGCGCCAGCAGACCTGGGGCCCGCTGGTGCACTGGGAAGTGGATCACCGCAAACTCACGGCCTTGGGCTGAGGCTGCAGGCAGGCCACAGGCTGCCCCATACATTGGTCTGGATGTGAGCCAGGCGCGGCCTTGATCGAGCGTTACACCCTGCCCGAGATGGGCGCCATCTGGAGCGAACAGGCCAAGTTCCAGAGCTGGCTGGATGTGGAGATCGCCGCCACCGAAGCCAACTGCGAGCTGGGCCGGGTACCCGCCGCCGCCGTGGCCACCATCAAGGAGAAGGCCTCCTTCAGCGTGGAGCGCATCCTCGAGATCGAGGCGGAGGTGCGCCACGACGTGATCGCCTTCCTCACCAACGTGAACGAGCACGTGGGCGATGCAGGGCGCTACATCCACGTAGGCATGACCAGCTCGGACGTGCTGGACACGGGCATCGCCCTGCAGATGAAGGCCTCCGTGCAGCTGCTGCGGATCGAGCTCGACAAGCTGGCCGAGGCCCTTCGGGTGCTGACCCGGGAGCACAAGGGCACCGTGATGATCGGCCGCTCCCATGCCATCCATGGCGAACCGATCACCTTCGGCTTCAAGGTGGCCGGCTGGCTCGCGGAGGTGGTGCGCAACCAGGAACGGCTGGAGCGGCTCGAGCGCATGGTGAGCGTGGGCCAGATCTCCGGTGCCATGGGCACCTACGCCAACACCGATCCCCAGGTGGAGGCCATCGCCTGCGCCAAGCTCGGCCTGGAGCCGGATACGGCCAGCACCCAGGTGATCTCCCGCGATCGCCACGCCGAATACATCCAGACCCTCGCCCTGGTGGGCGCGGCCCTGGAGCGCTTCTCCACCGAGATCCGCAACCTGCAACGCACCGATGTGCTCGAGGTGGAGGAGAACTTCGCCAAGGGCCAGAAGGGCAGCTCGGCCATGCCCCACAAGCGCAACCCGATCCGCAGTGAGCGCATCGGCGGCCTGGCCCGCGTGCTGCGCAGCTACGTGGTGGCCGCCCTGGAGAACTGTGCCCTCTGGCACGAGCGCGACATCAGCCACAGCTCCGTGGAGCGCATGATGCTGCCCGACTGTTCCGTAACCCTGCACTTCATGCTGCGGGAGATGACGGACGTGGTGAAGGGCCTGGGGGTGTACCCCGACAACATGGCCCGCAACATGAACGTGTACGGCGGGGTGGTGTTCAGCCAGCGGGTGCTGCTGGCCCTGGTGGGCACCGGGCTGAACCGCGAGGAGGCCTACCGGATCGTGCAACGCAACGCGCACACCGCCTGGAACACCGAGGGGGGCAACTTCCGCGCCAATCTCGAGGCCGATGCCGACGTGACCAGCCGCCTCAACGCCGAGCAGCTGGCCGACTGCTTCTCCACCGACCTGCACCAGGAGAACCTGGAGGTGATCTGGCAGCGGCTGGGGATCTGAGCAGAATCCCGGCGGTCCTTACTCCCGGGCGAAGAGACCCGTGAGCTGGGCCGTGGCCAAGGCGTGCCCCCGCATGGCTTCCCGCAGCTCCCCCGGCGTCACGGCTGGTTCGAGATCCAAGGGGGCATCGAGGGCTGTGAGTGCGAACACGTAGCGATGGGCCTGCCCAGGCGGAGGCTCGGGCCCCTGGTAGCCGATGCGGTGACATTGATCCACGCCCCAGCAGCCCCCATGGCGGGCGCCGTTGGCCAACTCGGGCGAGCGATCGAGGCCGGCGGGTAAACCGTGCACCTCCCCGGGGATGTTGAACAGCACCCAGTGCACCCAGGTGCCCCCCCGCGCATCGGGATCCTCCACGATCAGCGCAAAGCTCTGGGTGTGAGGCGGCGCGCCGCTCCAGCGCAACGGTGGCGAGAGATCCAGGCCATCGGCGCTGTGGATCGCCGGGATCATGGCGCCATCGGCAAACGCCGGGGACTCCAGATGGAAAGAGCCATTACTGCTCGACATGCGCTCCGATCGTCGTCTGGGGCAGGCAGGACATCCCCAGCCGAGGCGTCCCACTTCCAGAACGGTGACGCCACCAGCCGCCCATCCGGGCGACTGCGGCGCCATCCCACCGCCATCACGGCAGTGAAGCCCAACATCCGCCGCCCGGCCCGCCAAGCCCAACACCCTGGGTAGACAGGAGTTGTCTCCGCGCTGTCTGTCTCTCTATGGGGCAGCCAACGGGGACCGGGGTGAGGGGGGGCACCTTCTCACCCCGTCCAACCACTCCATCCCTAGGCCTTGTGATAAGGCCCGCCTTGGAGGATCGAGCTGGCGCGATAGAGCTGCTCGAGCAGCAGCAGGCGGGCGAGCTCGTGGGGGAACGTCATCGGCGAGAGGCTCAGACGCCAGCTGGCCCTGGCCTTGAGCGCCGGATCCAGCCCCTCGGCACCGCCGATCACAAAAGCCAGCCGCTGCGAGCCGGAATCGCGGAGCTGCTGGGCGAAAGCCACGGAGGTGTACGTGGTGCCCTCTTCCGTGAGCAGCACCAGCCGTTCATCGGGCCGCAGGGCAGCCGCAATCGCCTCGGCCTCCTTGGCCATGGTGGAGTCCCTGAGCTCGGTGACGACCAATCCCGGCAACCGCTTGAGGTAGAGGGAAACCCCTTCCTGCACCCAGCTCTTGCGCACCTTGCCCACCGCAAGGATCCGGATCCGGGAGGGGTTGATCACGGCTGGGGGGCTGGTGGTTAGACCGCGCCAGGGAGGGTGCGCTCCGTGGCGGGGTTCAGGGGGCCACCACCACCGGCGAGCTGATCGATCGGCTCACACACCGGGAAGCGGTTGATGGCCTTGAGGGCTGCCCGGGCGTTGCCGCGCAGCTGTTCCGTGATGGCCTCGGCGTAGGGGATCTGGGCCAGCAGATCCACGGTGCGGCGCATGATCCGCACCACATCGCCCTCATCGAGCGAGGTGTTGGCAATCAGATCGTTCCAGCTCACGCCCTTGGCCCAGGCGTGCACCAATCCCATCAACTCCAGCTCGTACCAAACCGGCATCACCACACTGGCCCGCTCCTGCTGGCGCAGCAGCTCCCGGCGGATGCCGCGCAGGTCGTGCATGGCTTCCTCTGCAGCTGGCGGCGGCGGATAGGCGCTCCACAGATCGGGCCGGTTCACCTCGGTGGAGATCGCCTCCAGGACCGCCGCCAGATCCGCCGGCTCCAGCTCATCGAGGTGGCCGCTCATCAGGGCCAGCCCCAGCCAGAGCTCGTTGTCGCCCCGCAGGGCGGCCACGGTGCGGCCGATCTCCGTGGGATCGAGGCCCTCCTCGCCATCGAGGCAGCCAAAGAAGCGCAGGATCTCGATCAGGGCCAGGAATGTCTCCCAGTGGCGGTTGGCGCGGAAGTGCAGGATCCGCTGCCGCTCCTCGATCTCTGCCTCCAGCTCCTCCATGCGGAAGCGCTGTTTCTTGAGCTTCTTGCGATCGCCGGCCCCATGGGCCGGGTGCAGCTCGAGGGCCAGCTCCAGCTCCCGCACCAGGTGGGCCTGGGCCTGCACCTCCCCGGCCAGGTCGTATTGCGGGGTCACCATGTCGTGGCGGCGGGCCATGGAGGCCACCGCCAGGGCCAGGCCGCCACTGGCCTGATCGCCGTGGCGCAACTCCCCGGCCCGGTGCAGCTCGGGGGCGGGGATGCTGCTCACCTGCAGACAGCTGAGCTCGGCATGCAGGCTCACCACGGCGCCGCAGGGCACCAGCACCCACACGTTCTCATCGGTGAGGCAGAGCAGCAGGGGGAACTGGCCGGGGCCCTCCACCTTCTCCACGATCACCGCCGGGGTCACGCGGCCCCGCAGGATCGGGGCCTTGAGGCTCACCAGGGTGCCCTCGCTGGCAAAGCGCAGCGCCAGGGTGAGTTCATGGGCCAGGGTTTCCTCAGCCTGCTGCTGCAGGATCCGCTGGATGCGGCGTTCCTCCCGCAGCCGGCCCCGTTGCTTCTCATAGTCCTCGAAGTCGTCCCAGGCCACCTCCTCAGCGGTATCGGCCAGGTGGCTGAGCTGCTCCCGCAGTTCGGCGATGCGTGCCTCGTCCTCCACCAAATCGAGGGTGGCCAGATAGCGGCCGAAGCTGCGCTCCACCAACTCCTTGGCCTTGGTCAGTTCGTAGCGCTGCAGCAGGTTCAGCACCATGCCGTAGCTGGGGGTGAACTGGCTCACCAGCGGATCGGCGGGGCTGGTGGCCAGCTGGCCCGCCTCCCGCACCCCTTCAAAGCGGCTCTGCACCGTCACCACATAGCCCTGGGAGTCGAGGCCGCGGCGGCCAGCCCGGCCCGCCATCTGCAGGAACTCGCTGCCCATCAGGGGCCGGTGGCCGCGCTCGGTGCGCTTGGAGAGCGCTGAGATCACGGTGCTGCGGGCCGGCATGTTGATGCCGGCGGCCAGGGTTTCGGTGGCGAACACCACCTTCACCAGCCCCTGCTGGAAGAGCTCCTCAATCAGCTCCTTCCAGGCCGGCAGCACGCCGGCGTGGTGAGCGGCGATGCCCCGCAGCAGGGCATCGTCGTGGCCCCCCTCACGCACGGCCTCGGGCGTGGCGGCCACAAAGGCCTCCAGGCGGGCACGGAGGCGGGCCTGCTCCTCCAGATTCACCAGGCACACCTTGCCCAGATCCCGCACGGCCTTGTCGCAGCCCCGGCGGCTGAAAATGAAATAGATGGCCGGCAGCATGTCCCGCTCGGCCATCTGGGCCACCACAAAGCCCAGGGGTGGAGCCTCCGGCTGGGGAGGTTTGGGGGTTTTCGGTCCCTTGCGCTTGCTGCCCTTGGGGGCGCGCCACACCTTGCAATTGGGATGGAGGCCCGTGCCCTCCTCATTCAGCAGCGGATGCAGGCCCTTGGCACTGCAAAAGCTGAACTGCAGTGGCACCGGCCGAAAGTCGCTCAGCACCAGCCGCGTGGGGCCATGCACCCGCTCGATCCAATCGGTGAGCTGCCCGGCATTGGCCACCGTGGCCGAGAGCGCCACCATCTGCACCGGCGGCGGGCAGTGAATGATCGATTCCTCCCACACCGTGCCGCGCTGGGAATCGTTCATGTAGTGGCACTCGTCGAGCACCACCGCCTCCACATCCGCCAGGGGGTCATCACCCTGATCGGCTTCCGCGTAAAGCATGTTGCGGAAGATCTCGGTGGTCATCACCACCACTGAGGCCTCACGGTTCACCGTGAGATCGCCCGTCATCAGCCCAACCCGCTCCGGGCCGAATTGCTCGCGGAAATCGCGCAGCTTCTGGTTGGAGAGGGCCTTAAGAGGCGTGGTGTAAAAAACCTTCTGCCCATGGGCCAGGGCGCGGTGAATGGCGTACTCACCCACCAGCGTCTTGCCGGAACCCGTTGGAGCACTCACCACCACGGAGTGGCCCTGGTTCAGGGCATCGATGGCCTCGAGTTGAAAGTCGTCGAGCGGGAAGGGGAAGAGCTGATCGAGGGGCGGCACCTCTGCAGTGGGTGACACCTCCTGTTTGGGCTGCACTCCAGCGGACAGGGGCCCGCTATCGGGCTGGGTGCGGCGATCGGGCATGGCCCAATCCTATGGGGAGCGGGCAAACTGGGTATGAAGGGCTGGACTGGGCTTGGCGACGGCGGTACACGGCGATCCCCTGGCCCCCCTGGCCGCCGATCTGGCCTCCCTGCCGCCGGAGCGCCGGCGAAGCCTGCGCACCTTCGCGCCCAGCGGCCCCGCAGGCCTGAGCCCTGAGGCCGGAGGGGCGCTGCTGGATCTGGCCAGCAATGATTATTTGGGCCTGGCCTGCCATCCCCAGCTCCAGGCCGCAGCCACCAGCGCCATGGCCCTGGAGGGGGTGGGTGCCGGCGCCTCGCGGCTGGTGAGCGGCAGCCGGCCCGTGCATGCCGCCCTGGAGCAGGCGCTGGCCCACTGGCTGGGCCGGGAGCGGGTGCTGCTGTTCCCCAGTGGCTTTCAGGCCAACCTGGCGGCGGTGGCCGCCCTGGCCGATCGCCACAGCCTGGTGCTCGCCGACCGCCTGATCCACCACTCCCTGCTGGTGGGCGTCCAGGCCACCGGAGCCCGCCTGCAGCGCTTCGCTCACAACAACCTCCATGACCTCGCCCAGCGCCTGCAGCGCTGCCGCGCGGAGGCACCCCAGCGGCGCCTGCTGGTGATCAGCGAAAGCCTGTTCTCCATGGAGGGCAGCTCACCGGATACGGCCGCCCTGGCCGCGCTGTGCGAAGGCCATGGCGCGGCCCTACTGCTCGATGAGGCCCATGCGTTGGGGGTGCTGGGCCCGGGCGGCCGCGGCCTGGGCCATGGGGTACGGGAAGTGCACCTGGTGAGCGGCACCTTCGGCAAGGCTTTTGGCAGCGGCGGAGCCTTCCTGGCCGGGCCGTCCCTGGTGGCCGACTGGCTGCTGCAGTATTCCGGGCCCTTTCGCTACACCACGGCCCTGGCGCCACCGCTGGCGGCCGCGGCCCTGGCCGCCCTGCAGACCATCCAGGCGGAACCGCAGCGGGGCCGAACCCTTCTCGAGCGTGCCGAGCGCTGGCGCGATGGCCTGGAACAGGCCGGCTGGCCCCGCCCCCCTGGTACGGGGCCGGTCCTGTCGCTGCAGGTGGGCAGCGATGCCAGGGCTCTGGCCCTGCAGCAGCAGCTGGAACGGGCCGGGCTGCTGAGCGTGGCCATCCGGCCGCCCACCGTGCCCGAGGGCACGGCTCGCCTGCGGCTGGTGCTGCGCCACGACCTCCCCGGCGGCAGCCTGGAGCGGCTGCTGGCGGCCCTCGCCCTGAGGCCATGACGACCCAACTGATCGCCATGCATGGCTGGGCCGGGGACCATCGCGGCTGGCAACCCTGGAACGATTTGGCCAGCACCAGGGGGTGGCGCTTCAGCAGCGGCGAGCGCGGCTATGGCCGTCAGCTGCTCCACACCCCCACCTGGGAGCCCGACGCCAGCCAACGGGTCGTGCTGGCCCATTCCCTCGGGCCCCATCTCCTGCCAGCCGCCCTGCTGGAACGGGCCACAACCGTGGTGCTGCTGGCCAGCTTCGGGCAGTTCCTGCCACCGGGCCGCGCTGGCCGCCGGCTGAGCAAGGCCCTGGAGGCCATGGCCAGCAAGCTGGAGAGTGGCCAAATGGAGCCGATGCTGCGGGAGTTCTTCCAGCAGGTGGCCGCCCCCCATCCCGTGGGCCACTTACCGCCGGGCCCCCTCAACGACGGAATCCCCGCCGAGGGCTGCCAACGGCTGCTGGCAGACCTGGCCCTGCTGGAGGCCACCGGCGGCCTGCCGCCAGGCTTTCCCAGCAAGGCGCGGGTGCTGGTGGTGGAGGCGGACGACGACCAGATCGTGGATCCCGCCAGCCGCACCCTGCTGCGGGCCGCCCTACCCCAGGCCACGGTGTGGCAACGCCAAGGGGCGGGACATGCCCTGCTGCTGCCCGAGCTGCCGGCGGCGGTGCTGGACTGGGTGGCGCATGCGTACCCCTGACTCCCCCCCGGCAGCCTTCAGCCACCAGGTGCGCCGGTGCTTCGGGCGCCAGGCGGCCCACTACGACCAAGGGGCCCTGCTGCAGGCCGCGGTGGCCTGGCGCCTGGCCCACCTGTGCCGCCACCTGGCCCTGCCCAACGGCCCCTGCGCCGATCTGGGTGCCGGCTCCGGCCTCCTGGCCCGGGCCATCGCTCAGCAGCGTCCAGGCCTGGAGTTGCTGCGGCTGGATAACTGTCCGGAGCTGCTGGCCCAGGGCCGCAGCCAGGCCCCAGGTCCCGCCCTGCAGTGGGATCTGGAGCAGGGGCTGCCCCCCCAGCTGGCTCAAGCGGCGCTGCTGGCCTCCAACTTCGCCCTGCAGTGGCTGGAGCAGCCCGAACGGGAACTCCAGCGCTGGTGCCAACAGCTGCAACCGGGCGGCTGGCTAGCCATGGCGGTGCCGACCGCCGGCAGCTTTGCCCCCTGGCGAGCCGCCGCCGCCAGCGCCGGCGTGCCCTTCACAGGCCTGGGGCTGCCGGACGCCTCCAGCCTGGAGGCCGTGGCGCACCAGGAGCTCACGCTCCACTGCTGCCAGTGGCTGCACTTCAGCCGTCCCAGCCAGGATGGGCTGGCCTTCCTGCGCCAGATCAAGGCCATCGGCGCCCAGGCCAGCCGCAGGGCACCCCTGAGCCCCACACAGCTGCGGCAGCTGCTGGCCCATTGGCCCACCGCCAGCAAGCCCCAACCAGACTGGCAGGTGCTGCTGATCCTGGGCCGCAAACCATGACTCAACCATCGCTACGGCTGGTGGTGTGCGGCACCGACACCGATGTGGGCAAAACCCTGGTGAGTGCCTGGCTGGTGCAGGGGCTGGGGGCCACCTACTGGAAGCCCGTGCAATGCGGCCTCGAGGGCGGCGGCGACCGCGAGCAGGTGCGGCGCTGGTTAGGGCTCCCCGCCGAACGGCTGCTGCCGGAGGCCTACCGCTACCGGGCCCCGGCCTCGCCCCACTGGGCCGCCGAGCTGGAGAGCGGGGACCCGGAGCATCCCGGCCAGCCCCTGGATCCGGAGCGCCTAGCCCTGCCGGCGGTGGCGGGACCCCTGGTGGTGGAGACCGCGGGCGGGCTGCTGGTGCCCCTGCGCCTGGACTTGCTGCAAATTGATCAGGTGCAGCACTGGGAACTGCCGGTGCTGCTGGTGGCCCGCAGCGGCCTGGGCACCCTCAACCACACGCTGTTGTCGGTGGAGGCCCTGCGGCACCGTGGAATCCCCCTGCTGGGGCTGGTGCTGAATGGGCCCTTCCACGCCAACAACACCGCCACTCTGGAGCGGCTCACGGGTGCCCCTGTGCTGGCCTGCCTACCGCCCTTGGCCACCATCAACAGCAGCACCCTGGCCCAGCAGTGGCAGGAGCAGGAACTCGCCCATAAGCTCAGCCCATGAAAACGTCCAACCTGCTGATCAGCGGAGCCGTTGCAGCCCTCTGCGCAGGCATCCTGGTGCTGTTCACCGACATTGAAGTGTCGATGGTGCGCTGGTTCAGTTGCGGCCCCTTCTCCACCGCTGGGGAAGAGCAGAGCGCGGTGTGCAAGCGCAAGCTCTAATGCCGGCGAGCCTTCAGCGGACAGTGCCCTGACATCACAGCCACGTTGTTCTCCGCCAAGGGCAGGGGCCATCCCTGGCGCATCTGATCGTGGATCTGCTCGATCTGGGAGGCATTCCAACCCCGGGCTTCGAGCCGCACCCGCAGGCTCTGCCACTGCCCCTCAGCGAACACCTCTGTACCCGACCAGGCCCGGCCAGGGCGGGCAGCCGTGAGCTCCTCGGGCTGGAGGAAACGGTTCGAGTGGTATCTAGGCCGATCCATGACACGCTCCGCCTGCCCTGCATCATGGCCACGCCGCTAGGGCCCGGCCAGAATTGCCGCTTCCACATCGGCGCGGCTGAAGCCATAAGGGAAGTGACGCTCCACCGTGGCCGGACCCACGCTGGCCGGACTGGCCTGCCAGCGCACGCTGAGCTCCTCGATGTCCAGCTCAATCTCGGCGGTCCAGCCGCTGCGGGTCAGGACCCACAGGCAGGAGTTGGTGGAACGCTGCACCGCCCCCAGCTCACGGAGCCACTGCTCCAAGGCCGGCAGCGGATGGTTGTAGAGCGGCGCCTGGGGGGGTGGCAGAGGAGACATCCGCGAGGGCAACGCCTGATTCGGCAGTCTGCCCGGCGGGCGGCCACCAGCTCGGCACACGCACGAATTCGGCCCCGCGAGCCCAGGCCAGACCCACCCCCAGCACCAGGCTGAACACCACCGCCAGGGCCAGCAGCAGCAGGGCCAACCACTCGCCGCCCGATAGGGCCCGCCGCACCGGGGCTGTCTGGGTGGTTAGGCGGACAGAGGGCGGCGGCGTCCGCACCGGCTGAACCGCCACCAGGCTGGCGTCGTAGGCGCGGCGACGCTCGGGATCGCTGAGGGTGAGATAGGCCTGCTGCAGCAGACGAAAGGCCTCCTGGGCCTCCGCCTCCGGCAAGGTGGTGGTATCCGGGTGATAGCGCTTGCTGAGGCTGCGAAAGGCATGGCGCAGCTCAGGCCCCGTGGCCTGGGGGCTCAGGCCCAGCAACGCGTAGTAGCTGGCGGTCTGGTTGGCAGCTCCCACCGAGGCGGTACCGGGTGTGCGGGATCCTAGAGAGCTTGCCCATGCCGCCCCAGGGGATGCCAGCCGCACCGGAGTCCGCCACCCCGTTTTCCACCCCCAGCGACGCCCTCTGGGAGGCGCTGGGCTGGCGTCCCAGCCCAGGCCAGATCGAACAGCTGCTCCAGCTGCAACAGCACCTGCGCGAGTGGAACAGCCGCCTCAACCTCACCCGCCTGGTGGAGGGGGAGGACTTCTGGATCGCCCAGGTGATGGACAGCCTCTGGCCCCTGCTGCCGCTGCTGAAGAACACGCCAGACGCGGCACTGCGCTGCATCGATGTGGGCACCGGCGGTGGGTTCCCCGGCCTGGCGGTGGCGATTGCCCTGCCCAATGCCCAGCTGACCCTGGTGGATTCGGTGGGCCGCAAGACCCAGGCCGTCCAGGCCATGGCCGAGGCCCTGGGGCTGGGTGAGCGGGTGGAACTGCGCTGCGAGCGGGTGGAACTCACCGGCCACCAGAAGCGCTGCCGCGGCCATTACCACCTGGCCATGGCCCGGGCCGTGGCGGCGGCCCCAGTGGTGGCGGAATACCTGGTGCCCCTGCTGGCCCCCCAGGGCGAGGCGCTGCTGTACCGGGGCCAGTGGACAGCAAGCGATCAACAGGACCTGGAACGGGCCCTGCTGCCGTTGAAGGCCCGCATCAGCCGCCAAGACCAGCGGGAGCTGCCTGGTGGCCGGGGGCTGCGCACCGCCCTGGTGCTGAGCGCCCATGAAGCCTGCCCCCGCACCTATCCGCGGGCCGTGGGCATCCCCAGCAAATTTCCCCTCGGGGCGGCGCGTCCCGGCTGAGCGGGCTGCTCCAGATCAGCTCCCCGCCATCAGCCGCTGACTGGGCTGGCCACCGACGCGGGAACGCAAGTCGCGCAGGATGTCCGGAATCCGGTGCCGCCACGGGCTGGCGGCCAACACGGCCAGGAGCTCCGGCTCGCTCACGCTGGCGTCGAGGGCATCGGCATTAGCGCCCGGGAACCAGTGGCTGCCAGCCCCCAGCAGGCCGTAGCGGGCCTTGGCGTAACTCTGCAGGTCCCAGGCTTCCAGCAGGTTGTAGAGCCACAGCAGGGTGGCCAGATTGATCTGCCCCGGGGTGTCCTGCCAAGCCGGCAACCCTTCACTCCAGCTGCCAAGCCAGGCCTCACCCAGGGCCTCGCGACGGGCCTGCTCCAGCCGCTCCAGGATGGGCGGCAGCAGGGCATCCGCCTGGGGCAACAGATCCACCGCCTGCAGATGCAGGTGGAGATCCGAGGGCCTGGCCGCCCCCACGCTGATGGTGTGGATCCCCGCTGCCGACAGGCAGAACAGATCGTTGAACACGATCGGGTGCAGCGGCGCACAGAGCTCGATCAGTTTCGGCGAGGGGTTGTGCAGGTGCCCGCCCTTGTCCGTGGGGCTGATCACAAACACGCCCATGTCATGGGCGATGGCGGCATCAATCGCCGCACGGTTGTCCTGGCGAATGAAATACCAGTGCAGGTTGATGTAGTCGAAGGCGTTGCTATCGATCGCGGCCAGGATCAGGGGCAGGCTGCCGTGGGTTGAAAAGCCCACGGCACCGATCCGCCCAGCCGCCTGCCAGCGGCGCGCCACTTCCAGGCAGCCGCCGGGCCGCAGGGTCTGCTCAAGGTGCTCCGGCAAGTTGATGCCATGGATGGCCAGCAGATCCACCCGCCCAGGGCCGTTGGCCAGGCCTAGACGCTCGAAACTCAGGGCCAGCTCCGCCTCAAAGGCCGCCGGATCGGCCTGGGGAGGCACCTTGGTCTGCAGGATCCGCTGCGGATCTGGCACCTCGGGGAACAACCAGCCCAGCTGCCGCTCGGAACTGCCGTAGTGGCGGGCCGTCTCGATGTGGTGAAACCCCGCTGCCACGGCCAACTCGAGGGTGGCCCGCAGGTTCGCCTGGCTGTGGTCCGTGATCTCTGAGGGCGGCAGATCACTCCAGCTCTGCTGAAAGCGCATGCCCCCGAGGGAGAGCACGGGCATCGGCAATTCGGTGCGGCCGAAGCGGCGGGTGGGGAGCATCAGGAGGGATCCCGTCGCGGCAGGGTGCGCCTGGGACGGCTGGAGCTGGGCAGCCCCAGGGGCAGCAGCTCCTGGGAGCGGCACTGCTCCTCAAGGGCGGGCAGCTCCTCGTAACGCACCCAGTGGATGCAATCCACTGGGCAGGTGTCGATCGCTTCCTGGATGGTCTCGGTGCTGTCGCCGTCCTGACGGATGGCACGGGAGCGCCCCCACGACTCCTCCACCACAAAGGTGTGGCCGGCCACATGGGCGCAATACCGGCAGCCGATGCACACGGCTTCATCCACCCAGACAGCCTTTTGGCGCAGGGCTCCACCCAGCAGCGGTTCACAACCACTGACCCGGGGCGAAGCGGCAGCGGCCGTCGAAAAAGCCAGTGAGGGATCGGCGCTCACCGCACACCTCCCAGTCCTGGGATCACCCGTCCCAGCGGGTCACCACCAGTTCAATACTGCCATCGCTGGCCTGGCGCTGTTCACTCACCTGGAATCCCTCCTGAACCGAGGCGGCCAGGATGCTGCGCAGCGCGTACTGCTGGGTGAGCTTGGCCAGGAAGCGCTCCACCGGGATGGGCTGCTTCCACAGATCCAGATCGGTCACCAGCTCATAGCTGCCGCTGCCGTCGTTCCAGCGGAAGCCCAGGTTGGTGCCCTCGCTGGAGGCGATGGCCAGATCGGCCACCACGGTTTGGCCGCGGTACCCGCGCACGGGATGCTCGCCATCGCTGGGTTGATGGCCCAGGTCCCGCAGGGCCTCCATCAGGGCAGCGCGATCACGCAATTCCGTCTTGACGGTGCTGAAGTGCGACATCAGGAAAC
>JBIIQU010000164.1:0-3744 GCA_044341905.1 Vulcanococcus sp.
GACGGCCTCCAGCAGCGGCAGGGTCACCCCCGCCAGGGTGCCGTCCTCCAGGCGGCAGCTGCCCTGCGCCACGATCAGGGGCCGCTCATCCCAGCGGTGGATGCCATCGGCCAGGCCGTAGGGCGCCAGGGCATCACTCACCAGCACCACTTGCTGGGGGAGCAGGCGCTGCAGCAGCACTGCCATGGAAGGGGCCACATGCACCCCATCGGCAATCAGCCCCAGGGCCACATCGCCCCGCAGGGCGGCGGCGGCGATCGGGCCCGGGGCCCGGTGGTGCAGGCCCGCCATGGCGTTGAGGGCATGGGTCACCATGCCCACGCCGGCCTGGAAGGCGGCGGCGGCCTGCTGCTCGTTGGCTTCGCTGTGGCCCAGGCTCACCACGATGCCCTGGGCCCGTAGGGCCTCGATCACCTCGGCGGCGCCTTCGAGCTCCGGCGCCAGGGTCATCAAGTCAATGTCCTGCTCGAAGCCGCCGATGCGCTCCTCCAGGGCCGCCAGGCTTGGCGGCGCCAGGTGCTGTTCCGGGTGGGCGCCCCGGCGGGCCCGGGCCAGGAAGGGGCCCTCCAGGTGGGCCCCCAGCAGCAGGCAGCGCCCGGGCCGGTGGCTCTCGCGGGCCTCCCGCAACACCGCCAGGGCCTGGCGCAAGTTGGGAACACCGCAGGTAACCAGCGTGGGACAGATGGCCTCCACGCCATCGCGCCAGAGCAGGTCCAGCAGCTCGAGCAGTCGGGGCAGATCACGGGCCGTGAGCTCAGGGAAGGCCAGGCCGAGGCCGCCATTGATCTGCAGGTCGATGCCGGCGGGGCTGAGCCAGTCGCCCTGCCAGTCGTCGCCGGCGGCGCAGCTGCCCGGGGCCAGGGGCTCCACCACGGTGATCTGCTGGTGGGCGTCGAGGCCCACCCGCCACTGCCGCGGGCTGCCGCCTGGGGGCATCGCCTCCGGCAGGCGGACATTGCTGAGCCAGCGCATGGCGGTGCGGTTGAGGCCGGGGACGGGAGAATGCCATCCTCGCTGCCTTCTGGGGGTCTTGCCCATGGCCGATCACAGCACCGCATCCGCCACGCCGCGGGTGGCCGTGGTGATGGGCAGTGATTCCGATCTGCCCACCATGCAGCCGGCGGTGGCGATGCTCGAGCGCTTCGGCGTGGCCTGCGAGGTGCGGGTGCTCTCGGCCCACCGCACCCCCTTGGAGATGGTGGCCTTCGCCCAACAGGCCGCCGGCCGCGGCTTTCGGGTGATCATTGCCGGCGCCGGTGGCGCCGCCCATCTGCCGGGCATGGTGGCCTCGCTCACCACCCTGCCGGTGATCGGTGTGCCGGTGCAGACCCGGGCGCTCTCGGGGGTGGATTCGCTCCACTCGATCGTGCAGATGCCTGCGGGCATCCCGGTGGCCACCGTGGCCATCGGCAACGGGGCCAACGCGGGCCTGCTGGCCGCCCAGATCCTGGCCATTGCCGATGGGCCGCTGAGCGAGCGCGTGGCCGCCTACCGCCAGGGCCTGCACGATCAGGTGGTGGCCAAAGATGCCAAGTTGCTCGAGCTGGGCAGCGCCGCCTACCTGGCCCAGATGCCCTAGTCAGGACCCAACGGTCCAGCGGAATGCGGCGCTGCTGTCCTGGCAGCCCTCGGCCCGGGCCGCCAAGCTGAAGGCTTAGGCCCAAGGCACCGATGCTCGAGCGGCTCGTTCTCCCCCTTTGGTTGAGGCTCAGCCTGGCCCTGCCGCTGCTGGTGCTCAACCTGTGGGTGCTGCGCCAGTTGTTGGTGCCCCTGGCGCCTTTTCCGGCCCTGTTCCTGGGGGCTGCACTGATCGCGTTTCTGCTCGATCTGCCCACCCGTTGGCTCCATGCCCGGGGCCTGCCCCGGGGGCTGGCGGTGCTGGCGGTGGTGGGCCTCGGCCTGGGGCTGCTGGTGCTGGCGGCCATCTGGCTGGTGCCCCGGTTGATCGAGCAGCTGGGGGAGTTGATCAATGCCCTGCCCGCCTGGCTGGTGCAGGGGGAGCATTGGCTGGATCAGCTGGAGGGCTGGGCGGCCGAGCGGAGGTTGCCTACGGAGTTCACCAACCTCAGCAGCACCCTGCTGGCCAGGGCCAGCCAGCTGGCGAGCCAGCTCAGCCAGCGCCTGCTGGGCCTGCTGGGGGCCACGTTGAGCCTCACCGTCAACACGGTGATCGTGGCGGTGCTGGCGGTGTTTCTGCTGCTGGGCGGTGAAACCATCGTGGCGGGCCTGTCCCGCTGGCTTCCCCAGGGAGCCCGGGAGCTGGTGCTGACCACCCTTGGCCGCACCTTCCGGGGCTACTTCGCTGGCCAGGTGGTGCTGGCCCTGATCCTCAGCGCGGCGCAGATGGTGGTGTTCACCTTGCTCGGGATTCCCTATGGCGTGCTGTTCGCCGTGGTGATCGGCCTCACCACCTTGATTCCCTATGCCAGTGCCCTCACCATTGTTCTGGTGAGCACCCTGTTGGCCCTGGATGACCCACGCACCGGCGCGGAGGTGCTGGCGGCGGCCATCACGGTGGGGCAGGTGGTGGATCAGGTGATCCAGCCCCGGCTGATGGGCAGCATCGTGGGCCTGCAGCCCGCCTGGTTGTTGGTGTGTCTGCCCATCGGGGCGCGGGTGGGCAGCCTGATGGGCCTGGGCGACCTGCTGGGCCTGCTCCTGGCTGTGCCAGTGACCAGTTGCCTCAAGACGTTCCTCGATGCCTGGGCCGACAGCAGGGGGTTGCCGGAGGTGGAGGCGCTCAGGCTGCCTGAGGGATGACGGCCTGGGCCTGCAGGTAGGTGATCACCTGCTCCACCGACTCCTCCAGGGTCTGGCTGCCGGTGTCCACCCGCAGCTCTGGCGTCTCGGGGGCCTCGTAGGGGCTGGAGATGCCGGTGAACTCCTTAATCTCACCGGCCCGGGCCTTGGCGTAGAGGCCCTTGGTGTCGCGCTGCTCGCACACCTCCAGGTCGGCGGCGCAGTGGATCTCGATGAAGTCACCAGCATCCACGAGGGCCCGGGCCTTGTCGCGGTCCGCCTTGAACGGCGACACGAAGGCCGTGAGCACCACTACGCCGGCATCGAGGAACAGCTTGCTTACTTCGCCGATCCGGCGGATGTTCTCCTCGCGGGCGGCATCGGAGAAGCCCAGGTCCTTGCAGAGGCCATGGCGGATGTTGTCGCCATCCAGCACGTAGCAGGAGAGGCCACGCTCAAACAGAGCGGAGTTCACGGCGTTGGCCAGGGTGCTCTTGCCGGAGCCGCTGAGGCCGGTGAACCAGAGAATGGCGCTGCGGTGCCCCCGTTGCTTGGCCCGGGCGGCCCGATCCACCGAGGTGTGGTGCCAGGCGATGTTCGTGGAGGCTCCCTGGGTGGTGAGTTCGCCGTAGGGGACCGTGGGGGCGGTCATCGCGCTCTGCTGCAGGCTGATGGGCCAAGTATCCCCCGCTGCTGGCCCGGGTTGGTGACCTCAGCCCCCCGCCTGTTTAGGCCGGTAGCCGGCCTTCTCCAAGGCGGCCAGGGCCGGGGCCACCTGGTCGCCCTGCAGCTCAATCACGCTGTCCTTCACGGTGCCGCCGGTGCCGGCGGCGGCCTTGAGCTGCTTCAGCAAGGCCTTGAGTTCGGCCTCCGGCGCCTCCAGTCCGGTGATGGCCGTCACCAGTTTTCCGCCCTTGCCCGCCTTGGTGCGTTGCACCCGTACCCGCTGCTGGGCCTTGGGGGTGGGCCCGCCAGCCAGGCCGCCGGCCGCGCCACGCTCCAGGC
>JBIIQU010000165.1:0-3688 GCA_044341905.1 Vulcanococcus sp.
ATCGGAGAGCTTGGCGGGCAGGCTGAACACCCGGCCCACCCGCTTCACCGGGGTCCCGGCCATGGCTTTCAGGAACGGCTCCACGCTGCCCTGATCGCAGTTGGCCGGTGTGGTGCCACTCACGTATTGCACCGGGATCACCCGGCGGGGAGCCAGCTCGCGCACCACGGCGGCGGCCTCGGTGCCGTCGTACACCTTGGCACCGCCGCCCACGCCGATGATCAGCACATCGGGTTTGCCGAGCAGCACCTTGTCCTCGGGCTTGAGCTGGGCGGCGGTGCCGCCGAGATGGGCGAAGTCGAGGCCGCCCTGCTTCCAGCGCCACAGGGTGGCATTGCCGAAGCGACGGCCACCGAAGCGGTCGTGGGGCGCCGCGATGCCCTCAATCCTGAGGCCGCCCACCCGGTAAGAACCTGGGCTGCTCAGCAGCCGTCCGCTGGCCACCGGAGCGCCCTCGTCCAGCAGGCGGCTGCTGGCCAGGATCACCGTGGCGCCCACCCGTGGTTCCGCCAGTCCGGCGGCGCAGCCCACGGCTTTGAACGGATTGAGCAACACGCTGGTGCCCCCGCTTTGAATCAGCAGCGCGCTGTGGCCGTAGCTGGTGATCGTCACACCCGCCTCGGCCTGAACGGCCCGCGGGGCCAGGCTGGCTCCGGCCAGGGCACTGAGGACCCCCACCGTTGCCACGCGGGAGGCCAGGGAGCGGAACGGCACGGGGGCTGGTGCAGGTTGGCGCGAACCTAGCAGTGGTGGCCTGAGGCGGCCTGGGCCAGGAAGTTGGCCAGCAGTTGGTGCCCCTCCTGGGTGAGCACGCTCTCGGGATGGAACTGCACCCCCTGCAGGTGGGGGTAGGCGCGGTGGCGTAGGCCCATGATCGTGCCGTCCTCCAGCCAGGCGGTGATCTCCAGGCAGTCGGGCAGGCTCTCGCGCTCGGCGATCAGGCTGTGGTAACGGGTGGCAGTGAGGGGATTGGACAGGCCGGCGAACACCCCCTGGCCGGCGTGCAACACCGGCGAGGTCTTGCCGTGCATCAACTCCTTGGCGCGCACCACCTTGCCGCCGTACACCTGGGCGATCGACTGGTGCCCCAGGCACACCCCCAGGGTGGGGATGCTGGGGCTGAGCTCCCGCAACACCTCCAGGCACACGCCCGATTGATCGGGGTCGCCGGGGCCTGGAGAAATCAGGATCGCGTCAGGGGCCAGCTCGCGGATCTGCTCGAGGCTGAGGGCGTCATTGCGCTCCACCCGCAGATCGGCGCTGATCGGGTGGTCCACGGCCAGCTCCCCGAGGTACTGCACCAGGTTGAACGTGAAGCTGTCGTAGTTGTCGAGAACGAGAAGCATCAGGCCGGCCGCCAGGCCACCATTCAAACGCCCAGGCGCGCCAGCAGCGGCGGCAGCAGTAGCAGCCCGGCAATCAGCAGCGAGGCCAGGGCCGCCACCAGCACCGCGGCAGCTGCGCAGTCTTTGGCGATGCGGGCCAGGGGGTGAAAGCGGCGGCCGATGGCCAGATCCACCACGGCTTCGGTGGCGGTGTTGAGCAGTTCCAGCACCAGCACGGCGGTCACGGTGAGCACCAGCACCGCCAGCTGTCCCAGGGGCAGTTGCAGCCAGAGCCCCATGGCAAACACCACGGCGCCGGTCACCACGTGGATGCGGAAGTTGCGCTGGCTGCGGAAGCCGTAGAGCAATCCCTGGGCCGCGTAGCGGAAGCTGGCGGGTAGATCGCCGGCCACCTGCCAGGCCCCCAGGCGCCGCACCTTCCCCGGCAGGGGGGGCATGTCCGTGACCTCCTGCAGGGTCGGTCGCCGGGGCTGGTTCGGATCCTGGGGAACGAACATGCTCAAAGGCGCCCTAGGGACACTCCAGGACCGCACACTACCGCTGCTGGCCAGCGGCGAGTAGCTGCTCCTGGCGCGCCAACATCGCCGCCAGGCTCGCGTCATCGGGGTGGTCCCAGCCCACCAGGTGCAGCAGGCCGTGGGTCGCCAGGAACAGCACTTCCTCGCGGAGGCTGTGGCCGTGGTCAGGTGCCTGGCGCGCCGCGGTTTCCAGGGAGATCACGATGTCGCCCAGTTCGAGGGGCTCCAGCGCGTCGTCGTCGCGCTCATCGTTCGCCCAGCTCGGCATCGGCGGCGCGTCATCGAGGCCGTCGTCCTGGGCGGCAAAGGCCAACACGTCCGTGGGGCCAGGTTTGTCGCGCCAGTCCTGGTTGAGGGCGGCGATCTCGGTGTCGCCCACCAGGCTCAGCCCGAGGCTGTAGGCCGGGGCCTGCAGGTTGCCTGGCAGCTCGGATGCCAGTTGGGCCAGCCAGGTGCTGATGCAGCCGTGCCAGAGCTCAGCCCCCGCCAGGGGGTCAGCCATGGCGCCGGCCGCCGTAAGTAGCTCGGCGGGCAGGCTGTCGTCGGCCTCAAAGGCGAGGTCTAGGTCGGGCAGGGGGGCAGCGGGCTCGGCCATGGATCAGCTGCCGGGCAGCTGGGGGCGCCCCAGCCAGGCCACCAGCACGATCAAGCCGATGAAGCCGGCCGCCGTGAGCCCGAAGTGCAGCAGGCTCAGGCGGCCCTTGCGCACCATGTTGCGCATGGCCAGCTTGGTGAAGCTGGGGTTCTCGCCGCTCGGCTGCGGGGTTTGGGGGTTGGGGTCAGTCATCGCTGGAGGTTCCCACCTCAACGCCGGCATGCAACAGGCTCTGGATGAAGGGATCGAGATCCCCATCCATCACGCCCTGCACGTCGGTGGTCTCGTGCTGGGTGCGCAGATCCTTCACCATCTGGTAAGGGTGGAACACATAGTTGCGGATCTGGTTGCCCCAGGCTGCCTCCACGATGTCACCGCGGATGTCGGCGATCTCGGCGGCGCGCTGCTCCTGGGCGATCACCAGCAGCTTGGCCATCAGCAGCGCCATCGCCTTCTCCTTGTTTTGGAGTTGGGAGCGCTCCTGGGTGCAGCGCACGAACAGGCCGGTGGGGATGTGCAGAATGCGCACGGCCGTTTCCACCTTGTTCACGTTCTGGCCGCCGGCACCACCGGAGCGGGAGGTGGTGATCTCCAGGTCCTTGTCCGGGATGTCGAGCTTCACGTCCTGCTCGATCTTGGGCATCACCTCCACGCCGGCGAAGCTGGTCTGGCGCTTGTCGTTGGCGTTGAAGGGGGAAATGCGCACCAGCCGGTGGGTGCCCTTCTCGTTGCGCAGGTAGCCGTAGGCGTAGCGCCCCTCAATCTCGAGGGTGCAACTCTTGATGCCCGCCTCCTCCCCATCGCTGAGTTCCGCCACCGACACCTTCATGCCGTGGTCTTCCGCCCAGCGGGTGTACATGCGCATCAGCATCAGGGCCCAGTCCTGGGCATCGGTGCCGCCGGCACCGGCGTTGATGTTGATCACGGCACCCTCCTTGTCGTAGGTGCCCGAGAGCAGGCGTTCGAGCTCCCAGCGATCCAGGTCGCTCTTCAGGCTTTGCAGGCCTCCGTTGGCCTCCGCCAGCAGATCGTCGTCGGGTTCGAGGTCGTAGAGCTCAAGGGTGGCCTCGGCATCGGCCACGGCCGCCTGCCACTGGCCGAGCTGTTCCAGCTGGGCCTTCACTTCATCCAGCTGGCGCATCTTGGCCTGGGCCTGCTTCTGGTCGTCCCAGAAGTCGGGCTGGGAGGCCAGTTGTTCGAGGTCCAGCTGGCGGGCTTTCAGAGCCGGT